>JAGNOB010000255.1 GCA_017990305.1 Leucobacter sp. | reverse complement strand
ATCAAGAGGTGAACTTCCCGATTGAGGCTATTCGGTCTATCGTCGTAGGGCCATCGGCGTACCAGGATAGGAATATCCGGGCGTTGCAGCGACGGCTGAACTATTCCGCACGGGGTAACACCGCACAACTAGTGAGATCAGAGGTTCCGCTCATTTGAGGCAATTCCGTTTCGTGAGTGAGGACACTCAAAGCTAGGATTTCTTTCCCCGCTTGGGTCGGCCCTCCGCGGCAGCGGGTCGCCCGGTTTGAGCAGGAACGCGGCGGGGCGCCCGTCAACGGGATGGAGATCTCGCTCGCGCTCAAGCTCTTTGATCTGCTCGGAGACGGCGGATAACGCTGTTTAGCGCAAGTTGCTGCGACGCATCGCGAGCTGTAGCGCAACGAGCAGCCTGTCTTCGGGCTGTCCGAGTTCGAAGCCGGTGAGCTCCTGCGCTCGGCTGACCCGATATCTGAGCGTGTTGGGGTGCACACCGAGGAGGCGCGCGGCCTCGCGGGCATTGCAGCCCGCGTCTATGTACGTTTCAAGGGTGGTGAGGAGTTCCGCGTCGAAGCGGCGGTCGTAATCAACGAGCGTTGCGATGCGCGGGTCGGCGAGCTCGCGTCGCTCACTAAGAAGGCCCACTGCCTCGCGCAGCAGTACTGAGGTCCGTGAGGCGCGAAATGACGTCACCCGAGTGTCGCCGTTGCGGGTGGCATCGAGCACCCTGTCGGCCTCGGCCCTAGCCCCCGCGACCTGTTCGAATCCTTCGACGGGGGTGACGAGCGCGAGGTGGAGCGGGGCGTCGATGATCTTCGGGTGCGAATCGAACCGTGTGACGAGCTGCTGCGCCCACTCCTCGAGGCGGTGCGGGTGTTGCAGCTGGGGGAGGAGGGCGTACGCCCGCGATCCGATGAGCACGAAGCGGGCCTGCGGTGCGAAGGCGCCGATGTGGAGCCGGAGCATGCGTGCGATCTCGGCCATCGCCTCCTGGCCCGCGCGGTCGTCGGTGCGCGACGGGGTGACCGCAATCACGGCGGCGTCACCGAACTCCGGTAGTTCGAGAAACGCTGCCGCGGTACCGGCATCGACCCCGCCGTGTTCCCCGAAGACGCGCTGCAGCATCATTTCAGCGGCGGAGGGTGCATCCGCGTCTCTGGTGAGGACGCGCGCCGCGGCACCGGCGCCGCCGCGGACGATCGTTGCCGCGTCGCTGCTGAAGCCGTTGGCGCCCTCCTGGAGCCAGATCGACCCGATGAATTTTCCTGAGGGGGAATGGATCCCAGTGACGAGCCTCGGGCGCATGCCGAGCGCGGCATGCGCCGGCACGGAGACCACGTCTCGTGAGGTCTGGATCGAGCGCATGACGCCCCACTCGTTGAGGAGCCGCATCGAGTCCGCTGGCGCCTCACGGCCGAGGATCGCACGAATGCGGAGGTCGTCGGCGGTGCCGTCTGACGGGGAATAGGCGAGCACACTCGAGTCTGGGCGCTCGATGGTAACCATACCCCCTGCGCCCTCGGCGATCACGGATGCGAGCTCGGAGAGGTCGCCGAACGTTGAGCTTGCGCCTGCGCCGATTGTCGCTGCGGCGCGGAGCTGAGCGCGATCGAGCCTGCGGGACACCGCAGCCAACAGTACGTCCCATCGTGCGAGCTGGTCGACGAACACGAGCGCGATCTGGGCGCTGCTGGCCGCATCCCTGATCGCACCGGAGTCGGTGTCTTCCCTGAGCATGAGTGCGAGGGGGCGCTCGGGTGAACGGTACTGGGCGTGCGCGGTCAGCCATCGCAGCATGAGGTCTTCGTCGACACCGACGAAGAGCGCGAGGTCGGCGTGGGGTGCAGCCCAGGGCTGCGGGGCGAGATCCGATGGCTCTATGAGCGCGACTGTGCCGATTCTCGGGTGTGCCCCCGTTCGCGGCATCACGACCTCCCGCACCGCTGAGTCGAGCGCCGCAACGAGCTCTTCGAGCCGCACGGCGGTCCGGGGCTCTGGCTCGAGCGGGCCGATCCGATTCAGTGATTCGTGCATAGTGCTAATGATATGTGCGAATCTTTGCCAACTTACACGGTGCGTGAGGGAGATCCAACGTGCTTTGATTGAGCCGACGTGCGGGAGCGCTCGCGCCCCGCACCTATTTTTGCCACCTCAAGGAGGAGACCGTGCAACTCACGACTTTCACGCCGCACATCGTGTGCCTGGCGAACGGCCGACAGCGATGACCGGCGACAAGAAGCTCTCACCGTTCCAGATGCTCGCGCTTGGGCTGCTGCTCTTCGCGATGTTCCTCGGTGCGGGCAATACGATCTTTGCTCCGATGGTCGGCCAGGCCGCCGGTAATGAAATGTGGATCCCGATGACGGGCTTCCTCGTGACCGGTGTCGGCCTAGTGCTGCTCGCGATCATCGCGCTCACAATGGCTGGCGGCACCGTCGAGCAGCTCGCCTCGCGCGTGCACCCGGCGTTCTCCTTCGTCTTCTGCCTGCTGCTGTTCCTCGCACTCGGCCCGCTCTACGTGAACCCCCGCACCACCTCCGTGGTCTACGAGATCTCCGTGAAGCCAATCCTCGGCGACGGGCTCACCCAGGGGCCGTGGGCGCTGCTCATCTTCTCCGTGATCTTCACGCTGCTCGGCGTCTACCTCTCGCTCACGCCCTCGAAGCTCGTCGACCGCGTCGGCAAGGTCATCACTCCGATCTTCTCGGTGCTGCTCATCGTGATCGTCGTGAAATCGATCGTCACCCCGATGGGCGAGCTGCATGACGCGGTTGACCCGTACCGTGACGGCGCATTCATCAAGGGCTTCACCGAGGGGTACCTCACGATGGATGCGCTCGCCGCCCTCGTGTTCGCCGGTGTCTTCATCCAGTCGATTCGTGGCCAGGGCATCACCACCCGCAAGGGAGTGTCGATGACGTTCCTCAAGGCCGGCATCATCACGATTATCGGCCTCGCGCTGCTGCACATCTCGCTCGCGTGGATCGGCGGATCGAGCGTCGACTCGATCGGACGCCCCGACAACGGCGGCACCGTCATCTCGGAGGCAGCGCGCACGCTGCTCGGGTACCCCGGTGTGCTCATGATCGGCCTGGTCATCTTCCTCACGGGCATCACCACGCTCGTCGCGTGCCTCACGGCGGTCGCTGACTTCTTCGCGAAGCGGTTCCCGAAGGTGTCGTACAAGACCTGGGTGTGGATCCACGCGGCCGCCGGCCTGGTGTTCGCGAACTTTGGGTTGCAGGCTGTGCTCTCGGCAGCGCTCCCGATCCTGTTCCTGCTGTATCCGCTCGGCATGACGCTCATCGTGCTCGCGCTGTTTGACCGCTTCTTTGGCGGCCGCCGCGCGGTGTACGTCGGCGCGACAATTGGCGCAGGCGCCGTCGCGATCCTCGACGCGGTGAAGGCCGCTGGCTTCCTCGTCGACGAGCTCAACGCTGCGTTCGCGTGGCTGCCAATGTTCGCTGACAACGGCGGCTGGATACTGCCTGCCATCCTTGGCGGAATCATCGGGTACATCGTTGGCCGCGCGAAGGGCGAGCCCGCGATCGACCGCACCGCACACATCGCCGTCATCGACGAAGACTCTCTGTCTGCGCACCCCGTAGCGAAAGGCGTACCAACCGAATGACCCGAGTGATTGTGATCGGGGCCGGCGCCGTCGGCCTCGCGTCCGCCTACTACCTCAGGAAGTCGGGCTGCGAGGTCACCGTTATCGATGAGGCCCCGCTCGCAGCGAAGGCATCAGGGCATAACGCAGGCTGGCTTATTCCGAGCATGTCGACGCCAGTGCCCGCACCAGGCATGATGCTGCAGGCAATGAAATGGATGGTGCAGCCGGACAGCCCCCTCTACGTCACGCCGTCACTGAAGCCGAGCTTCATTGGCTTCATGCTGCGGATGCTGCGTAGCTGCACCGACGCGAAGTTCCGTGAGGGGTCTGCGGTGCTCGCGGGGCTCAGCGCGACAGCGCTGTCTGACTTTGACGAGCTCGCGGCCGAGGGGGTCGAGTTCGAGCAGCACGAGGAGCCGCTGGCGATGCTCTTCACCGACGCGAGGCACGTCGACGGCCGCGTCCGCGAGCTTGAGGTGCTCGACGGGAAGCTTCCCGGGTTCTCGTGGCGGCACATGAACGCGCAGGATCTCCGCAAGCACTTGCCGGAGCTTTCGGACAACGTCGTTGCCG
>JAGNOB010000254.1 GCA_017990305.1 Leucobacter sp. | reverse complement strand
GCGGCTCGAAAACCGAACGGCCGACCTGGACCGCTACGCGCGATCGGGATACACCCTCAGCAGCACGGTCACCGTGGCGTCGGGGGAGTGCACCATCATCATCGACACGCTCACGAAGACCGACTAACCGCACGACCGAGAAGGAGAAACACCATGTCAACACGCACCATCACTGGCAACCTGGCCGGCGACCCCGAAGTGGTCAAGGCCGGTTCGGTCAGCATCACCAAGCTCCGCGTCATCGAGAACACGGGGGAGTACCGCGGCGGCAAGTTCGTCGCACACGACACCCCGACCTCGCACTTCGTGGAGGCCCGCTTCGAGCTGGGCGAGAACGCGGCCGAATCCCTGCACAAGGGAGACGCCGTGATCGTCGTCGGCAAAGAGCACTCCAACAGCTGGGAAGACAAGGAAGGCGGCAAGCAGTACGGCCGCGTCATCGACGCCGACACGATCGGGGTCGACCTCAGCCGCGCCACCGCGGCAGTCACCCGCAACGCCAAGCAGGAGTAGCCCACAGACCGGGGGCCGGCATCCGCCGGCCCCCTTTCCCCATGACCAAAGGAGATCCCGTGAGCTCACCCCTGCTAGACGAGGAGTTGCGCCAAATCCTCGTGCTGCGCTGGCAGCTGTGCGAGGCCGACCTGCCGGCAGGGGAGGACCTGCCCTACAGCGCGGCGTGGACCAGGGCGCAGCTGCTCTACCAGGTGCTCACGGAGTTCTTCACCGAGACAGAGGCCGGCCGGGTAGCAGGCCTGCAGGCGCCAGGTGAAGTCGAGGGCATCGCCGCGCTTCGCGCCGCCGCTCGAGCGCACGTTGACGCCATGGCGCTCAACATGATCGCGGGCAGTTAGCCCGCCTCGAGCCAAGCCCTCGCCGGCGTCACTCTCTCTCCGCCGGCGGGGGCTTTGTCGCCCCTTTGCGCTCCACCGCAGAGGCCCACACCCACGCACGGAAGGTTGCACCGCTGAACATGGTGAACTCGACCCACACCGCTCGACGAGTCCATGCCACGGCGCGGCCGTCAACCTTGATTGGGTGCTCCGGGAACCGAACCCACGCCTCGACAGCGACCGGTTCGGACTCCGCCGACGTCCTCGGTCGTCGCGGTGCGTCATCGTCCCTACGTCGAGGCCGCGAGGGGCCTCGGCTCGGGCGGCGTATCGATCGTCTTCCGCGACATCTTCCCGAGTGTGCTCCCCGTGCTCATCGTGCAGCTCGCGACAGCCTTTGCGTGGGGCATCCTCGACGAGGCGTCCATCGGGTTCCTCGGCCTCGGGGTGCAGCCGCCTACTCCGTCGTGGGGATCCCTGCTCATCGAAGGCCGGCAGTATCTCTACGATGCCCCGTGGCTGCCCATTGGCGCCGGCGCGGTCGTCGTGATCGCCGTGCTCGGCGTCAACCTGCTCGGCGATGGACTTCGTGACATCGTCGACCCGCGCTCGGGAGGGGCCCGCTCATGACCGACCCGATTGCTTCAGAGCCGCTCATCCGGGTTGAGGGGCTCACCGTCGAGTTCCCGGTTCGCGGCAGCGTTGTGCGCGCTGTCGACGCCGTGTCGTTCGACGTGGGGCGCGGTGAGATCGTTGGGCTCGTCGGCGAGTCCGCATCGGGCAAGAGCACACTGGGTCTCTCGCTCTTGCGCATGGTGCCGTCTCCCGGCCGTGTGCGTGCCGACCGCCTCGAGTTCGACGGTCGCGATCTGCTGGCACTCAGCGAGTCGCAGATGCGCGCGATTCGCGGGAGCGAGATCGCGCTCATCGTGCAAGACGCGCTCGCGACGATGAACCCCGTGACGACGGTGCTCGAGCAAATCACGCAGGTCGTGCGCGACCACGAGGGCGTTCGCTCCCGCAAGGTGCTCCGTGAGCGTGCGATTCAAGCGCTGCGCGACGTGCAACTTCCCGACGTGGAGACCAACCTCACGCGCTACCCGCACGAACTGAGCGGCGGCATGCAGCAGCGCGTTGCGATAGCGCAAGGTCTCATCCTCTCGCCCAAGCTCATCATCGCCGACGAACCCACGACAGCCCTCGATGTCACGGTGCAAGCGCAGATCCTCGCCCTCCTGGGGCAGATCCGCGACGGCGGCACGAGCATCGTCTTCGTCACGCACGATCTCGCGACGGTCGCGGAGATCTGCGATCGCGTGCTCGTGATGTACGCGGGTCGCATCGTGGAATCGGGAACGGTCGCCGACGTGTTCGCCGACCCGCAGCATCCCTACACCCGCGGCCTGCTCGCGAGTTTGCTGCCGCTCGGCGGCGAACCACCCGAGACGCTCGACGCGATCCCCGGTCAACCCCCGCGTCCCGAAGCCTGGCCGTCGGGGTGCCGATTCCACCCGCGCTGCGAGTTGTGGAAGTCCCTCGGCGAACCCGAGATCTGCGTGAACGAGGACCCCCGGCCCGACGAAGATGCCGCCCATTGGGCGGCGTGTCACTTCGCGGGCCAACACGCGGGGTTGCTCGCGAGGGAGGGAAAGAGATGACCTCAGTATTCGAGGTGCGCGATCTCGTCAAGGTATTCCGGGCGCGCGGTCGGTTCCGGCGTGGGACTGCTCGACCCGCGCTCGACTCCGTGTCATTCGACGTGCGTCAGGGCGAGGCCCTCGGCATCGTCGGGGAGAGCGGTTCGGGCAAGACGACGCTCGGGCGAATCCTCATCGGTCTGGATCACGCGACCTCCGGCGAGGTGCTCTACGAGGGTGAACCCACCCGATCCCTGGGTCGTGCCGGTCGTCGTGCATTCCGTCAGCGGGTGCAGATGGTGTTCCAGAATCCTTTCGCCTCGCTCAACCCGTTCCGCACCGTGCGCAGCGCACTCTCCGACGGATTCGCCCACCGTTCGCTCTCGCGGGCCGAGCGCGACGCGGCCCTCGTGAGCCTCATGGAGCAGGTCGGTCTCAACGAGTCGATGCTGGATCGCTACCCCCACGAGTTCAGCGGTGGCCAACGCCAGCGCGTCGTGCTCGCTCGCGCTCTCACGGTCGAGCCCGGCGTCATTGTCGCCGACGAGCCCGTGTCAGCCCTCGATGTCTCCATTCAAGCTCAAGTGCTGAACCTGCTCGGTGACCTCAAGAAGCGCCTCGGGCTCACGCTCGTGTTCGTCACGCACGACTTGCGTGTCGTCAACTTCTTCTGCGATCGCATCGCGGTCATGTACATGGGGCGACTCGTCGAGCTCGGCACACGCAAGCAGATCATGGAGGAGTCGCGCCATCCCTACACGCGCATGCTCCTGTCGGCCGCGCCGCGCGACGAGCCGGGTGTCGAGATCGACCGGCCGTGGGTGAAGAACGAACTCGACGCCACGGCGCCGCTGGGCAATGCGTGCAACTTTGCCGCCCGGTGCTGGGCGCGTCAGGCCCTGGGCAATCCGGAGCGGTGCATGACCGAGCGACCCGAGGATCACCCTCGAGAAGACGGCCGCGTCGTGGCCTGCCACTTCGAGGAGCAGATTCCCGCGCTCGCGGCGGCCGAGACCGCCCGGTGACACACGATCTCGCTCGACGCGTTCGGGCCCTGTTGCGTCGACCGGTGCCCGGTGTCTACCTCAACAGCGCCGCCGAGGGTCTCCCGCTCGACTCCGCCGGTGTGGCATACGAGCGCTACCTCGACGCAAAGTCGCGCGGATCGAGTGGGCGCGCGATCTTTGACGAGATCGAGGATGACGCCCGCCGCAGCTTCGCGGCCCTCCTGCGCGTACCCCCCAACGATGTGGGTTTCGTGGCGTCGACCTCTCGCGGGCTCGACGCCGTGGTGAAGTCGATCGAGTGGCTGCCGGGCGACTCGATCGTGCTGCCCTCGACCGAGTTCCCCACGGCACTCTTCGCGGCGCGACTCCTCGCGTCGCGAGGTGTCGTGGTGCGCTCGGTCGGGGTGGCCGCGGACGGCACCCTCGACGAAGCGAACCTCGTGGCCGCAGTCGACGAGACCACGCGGCTCGTCGTGGCGAGCGTCGTGAGTTTCCGCACCGGCCAGCTCCTCGATACCCGGGCCCTCGTGGCCCGAGCTCACGAAGTAGGCGCGCTCGTCTTTCTCGACGCGGTGCAGGCACTCGGATCGGTGGCCGTCGAGGTCGGGGATGCGGACTACGTGTGCGCGGCATCCTTCAAGTGGCTGCTCGGCGTGCATGGAGCCGCGGGGTTGTACGTCAGCCCGCGCGCGCTCGAGATC
>JAGNOB010000253.1 GCA_017990305.1 Leucobacter sp. | reverse complement strand
GGCGAACTCGCCCTCACGCACCCGACGGTGATCGACGTCTGGCACGTTCTTCAGCAGGATGGAGAACAGCCCGCGGCCCTGCGTGTGCAGCGCTCGCCACGCGAGCGACATCTCGAAGAACGCCTCAGCCTGGATGTAGGGCATGCCCATTGCCTGGAACTGGTCGATTTGATCCTTGGTGGGCCGGAAGACCCGGTGCAGCTTCTTCTCGGCGTCGGGGTGGATCGCCCAGACGCCCGTCGCCCAGTTGCCACCGTACTGGCGGAGCGCCGCGAGGAACGAGACCTTGTCCGGGCGGATCGAGCCGAAGATCACGAAGAACAGCGGCACGATGATGACGGCGAACGGCATCCACGGCTGCGACATGTCGAACACGCTGAAGCCCGCCGAGTTCGGGTAGCCGATGAAGAAGACGACCGCGCAGATCGCGAAGAGCAGGTTCCACTCGAGCGGCACCGCAACGGGGAACGTCGAGATGATGAAGAAGCAGAAGCCGACCATGAGCAGCGTCGCGAGCGTCACGGTGAGCTGGCCTCCGAAGGCGTTGCCGACGACGAAGAGCATCACGAGGGGTGCACCGAGTTCGACGATTGTGCCGAGGCCGTGCGCGAGCAAGTGCGCGAACCCGCTCGGGAGCAGGTTGTCGTTATCGAAGTCCTTGAACGTTGCCTTCTTCAGCCAGCGCGGCGGCCAGAACGGGGTGTTGCCCATCATCGGTGGGATCACGGGGCTGAAGTGGCGGTTGAGCTTCGAGAAGCCGGCACCGACCCAGACGGCGATGAGGAAGATCTTGATCGCGATGATCATGTCGGTGACCTCAAAGAAGTTCGGGGCGACGATGAAGAACACGATCGGCAGCAGGTACTGCTCCGAGCGGGCCGCGAGGAAGATGATCTTGTCGCGCAGCCCGATGAGCAACAGAAACGCGACCGCGAAGATGAGCGGTGTCGTCTGGATGAGGAGGAAGCTGTCGGCGTTCTGCGCGAGCCAGGCTGGCATGCCGTTCGCGGGATCCGCGAGGAACGCCTGGAATCGGGCAAGCGCCGGCAGAGTCGCCGCCGTCTGGCCTGGCGACAGCAGCGCGGTCGCCATGGAGAACAGGAATCCCCAGTACAGGAAGATATCGATGAGCGTGCGCCGGTTACCGCCGGTGAACGGGATCCACTTGTACGGGCTCATCTTGATGGTGCCTGGGCGCGACCAGAACAGGATGCCGCCCGTGTAGGGGCCGAACTTGCCGGCAAGCGGCCCCCACGACCCGCCGACGCCGATCGCGTCAAGCAGCATCGCAAGCACGACAAACTTTTGGTACACGATCGGGTTCGTCCACCACGAGGTGATCTCGAGTGGGTTGAGGTGCGAGCTCAGCGTAATGAGCAGCGCGCCGCCGAGCAGCCAACCCCCGAAGAGCTTGACGAGGTACATCACGGAGATCTTGCGTGCGGCGCCGAAGCCCCACTCGCCCCACTCCTTCGAGACAAACTTCAACCGGTTTTGCAGCGGACTGCGAATGAATGCTTCCGGATCCGTATTTGGCATCCGTGGCTCGCTATAACCCATGACAACTCCCTTGGTGACAGGTATTTTTGGCAGACGAAGACTGGGCGTGCGGCGCGTTCGGGCGCCACACGTCAGGGGGTGTCACGCAGCACGCGGCTGCGGGCCCCACAAGACGGTGAGAGTGAGCGGCGGGCTAGACGCCGACCACCTGACGGGACGCACGGGCATGCGGCGAAATCGCTGTGCTTGCGCCGACGGGGAGCGGAGCCAGCCATGTAGCGCACAGCTCCGGGATTCCGCTCCAGGGACGATCCACAGTCTCGCGAGACCTCTGTCTCAGGCCAGCGGCGGGAAATTCCCAAAGCAGATGCTGCAGCGACATTGCTGTCCTTTCCGAGACGGTCGTCGGTGACCGTGCCTCCGTGATAGAGGCAATGCTACGAGCAGTCTGCGGGCAAAGGATGGCCGTTGTTGGCCCAGCTTATTTCGTCAAATGTACAAGTTTGGATCGGTCTCCCGTTCCTCACCAGTCGCTGGGCGCGTAGTCCTTCAGGAAGCAGCCGTACAGGTCTTCGCCTGCCTCGCCGCGCACGATGGGATCGTACACGCGCGCGGCGCCATCGACGAGGTCGAGCGGTGCGTGGAACCCTTCCTCGGCCATTCTCACCTTCGTGAAGTGAGGGCGTTCGTCGGTGATCCAGCCGGTATCGACCGCGGTCATGAGGATGCCGTCGGTCTCAAACATCTCTTCGGCGCTCGTGCGGGTGAGCATGTTGAGTGCGGCCTTCGCCATGTTCGTGTGCGGGTGCCCAGGGCCCTTGTATCGCCGCGAGAACACCCCTTCCATAGCGGAAACGTTGACGACGTAGGTTCGCCGCGCAGGCGATGCCTGCATCGCCGCCCGCAGCCGGCTGATGAGAATGAAAGGCGCAGTCGAATTGCACAGCTGCACCTCGAGCATTTCGATCGGGTCGACCTCCTGCACATGCTGCACCCAGCTGTTCACGTGTGTCTCGTCAGGCACGAGTCCACCGGCGTCGATCGCGGAGCCATCCGCGTGTTTCTCAAGCGATGACGACCCTGGCGCCATCGCGAGCGCTGTCAGATCGCTCGCCGTGAGGCTCTGGGCGAAACCTGCTGCGGTGCCAGCGGCGATCGTCCCGTCGAGCGCCGCGGCAGACACGGCGTCGAGCGCCACAGTGCCCCCGGCGCCAACCGAAGACTGCAGCGCGCGCGGGTGCAGCTCGGCCGGATGCCCGAGCGTCTCCGTTTCGGGGAACACGCCTGCCGGCAGCGGCTGGGACTCAGCGTCGGCGAGCAGAGAGTATGAACCTGGCGATCGCCTGACTGTCTGGGCAGCATTGTTGATGAGGATGTCGAGCGGCCCGCGCGCCGCGACCGAGTCGGCGAGCGCGATAACCTGCGAGGGATCGCGCAGGTCGATACCGACGATACGGAGCCTGTCGATCCAATCAGCGGAATCCGGGAGTGACGCGAACCGGCGCGCAGCATCGCGCGGGAACCGCGTAGTGATCGTCGTGTGCGCTCCGTCGCGGAGCAGCCTGAGCGCAATGTGCATGCCGATCTTCGCCCGACCGCCGGTGAGGAGCGCCCGCTTGCCAGTGAGGTCGGTGCGGGCATCGCGCTTGCTGTGGTTGAACTCGGCGCAGCTCGGGCAGAGCTGGTGATAGAACGCCTCGACCTGCGTGTACGGTTCCTTGCAGACGTAGCAGGCCTGCGCCTTGCGCAGTTCGCCGACGAACCGCGCTTCCGAGGTCGCGGCGAGATCAAGCCCGCGGGTCTCGTCGTCGATCCGGTCAGGAGCTCCCGTCGCGGTCGCTTCGATGACGGCGCGGTTCGCGTCTGCGATGTCGTTGCGCTTGTGCCGGCGGCGCTCGCGCTTCGCAGACTTGTACATCGCAGAGGTGGCTTGCCGCACGGCAATCACGTCGGGGTGCTCTGAGGGCAGCTCGTGCACGCTGCCAATGACACGCAGTGCGGTCGCGAGATCGGCTGGGTCAATTGGGCTTGGCACAGGCTGGATCCCGGAGGGCGCATCGGTCATTGCGCCAATTTTACGCTAGTCAGCTGCGACCGGCCGTCAGGTGAGCGGGGTCACCCCGAGCGCCTCCGCGAGCAGCTCATGGGAGCGGTTGCGGTCGGCAGGGTCGGGAATCATGTTCTGCACCATGACCTCATCGGCGCCGCTCTCGGCGACCATCTGTTCGAGGGTCTCGCGGACCTGCGCGGGGCTGCCCGCGACGAGCCTTGGCCACTCGCCCCCAACGATGCTCGTGGGCTGGTCTCGCTCGGCCTGTGTGAGCTCGGCTGCCGCGACATCGGCAGCCGGCACCTTCGTCGCGAAGTCGCCGCGGCCGATCCGTGCATAGTAAGCCTTCGGTGAGCTGACGAGACGTGCAGCCTCGGCCGGGGTCTCCCCCACGGTGACGTTCACGGCGAGCATCGCGCGAGGCGTCGCGAGCTCCGTAGCGCCGCGCTGAAACTGTTCGCGGTAGTGGCGAAGCGCCGGGGCTGCTCCGGCCGGGTTGATGAACCCAGCAAAGGTGTATCCGATACCGAGCCCAGCTGCGAGGTTTGACCCGCTTGGACTCGAACCGAGGAGCCAGGTTTGTGGGACTTCCGGCACCGACGGGAGCAGCGTCGTGCTCGCGAACGGGTGCTCTGTAGGGAAGCCACCGGTG
>JAGNOB010000252.1 GCA_017990305.1 Leucobacter sp. | reverse complement strand
CCCTCCTCGAGAATCCTGCCCTGCTCGAGGAAGACCACCTTGTCGGCGACCTCCCGCGCGAAGGTCATCTCGTGCGTGGCGAGCAGCATGGTGAGCCCGTCCTCCGCGAGCGCACGGACAATGTTCAGCACCTCAGAGACGAGCTCGGGGTCGAGCGCAGAGGTGATTTCGTCAAGGAGTAGCACCTCGGTCTTCATCGCCATGGCGCGTACGATAGCGACGCGCTGCTGCTGTCCACCCGAGAGCTGGTCGGGGTAGTAGTCAGCTCGGTGATCGAGATTCACCCGCTTGAGGAGCTCATGGGCCTCAGCAAGCGCATCGCTCTTCTTCACCCCGAGGAGTTTCGTTGGGGCGAGGGCGATGTTCTCGGCGACCGTCATGTGGGGGAAGAGGTTGAACGACTGAAACACCATGCCGACCCGCCGGCGCAGCCGGTCAGCATCGATGCCGGGGCCGGACACCACATCGCCGTCGACGATGATCTTTCCCTCCTGAATGTCTTCGAGGGCGTTCACACACCGCAGCAGCGTTGACTTTCCAGAGCCCGAGGCGCCAATGAGGCAGACAACCTCGTGCTTCTCCGCCTCAAAGTTGATTCCCTTGAGCACCTCGTTGTCGCCGTAGCGCTTATGAACGTTGTCGAACTGGATAAAGCTCATTACGAACCCCCTCGCATCTTCTTGCCACGTTCGAGCCACCAGTCGACGAGTCGTGTCTGCGGGATCGTAACGATGACGAAGAGAATAGCCACGATAGTCACGGCGGACAGGTTGTACTGCGTCGCCGAGACGTACTTCGCCTGGTTGAACGCGTCCATTGCGCCAATCACGTTCACGAGCGCGGTGTCTTTCTGCAGCCCGATGAACATCGTGAGTAGCGGCGGAATCACGTTGCGGACAGCCTGGGGGAGAACCACCAGACGCATTGTCTGAGCGAACGAGAAACCGAGCGAGCGGGAAGCAGAGAACTGCGACGCATGAATGGACTCGATGCCCGCACGATACGTCTCTGCAACGTACGCGCTGTAGGTAAGCGCGAGCGCGATGATCGCGAACCACGTCGGCGAGAGATCCTTCAGAATGGGGATCCCCGCGAGCGGCAGCCCAAACCCGATGAGGTAGATCACGATGATCGCGGGAACCGCGCGCATCACGTCGATGTACAGGATCGCGAGCCAGCGGATCGGTGCGCCTGCGCGGCCGGGAAGCATCCTGGCGATGGCGAGCGCGAGCCCGAAGACCAGCACGATGATCTCCGCGACGATGGCGATGAAGATGTTCAGGCCAAAGGCTTTGGTGACCATCCATGATGTACTCGCGAGGATGTCCCACCGCAAGAATGTCTGCTGGACGCTTGCGTCGTTACTCACAAGCAGCAGAATGAATGCCGTCAGTACGGCTACTGCGACGAGGAGGCCGAGCGCAGTGAGCGAAAGCTCACGCGACTTGCTTGCGTTACTGCGTGCTCGGAGCACTGCATCATCGCGAACGAGCTTTGCTGAGCGCAGCGATTCGCGAAACCCTTTGATGGCGATGAAGACGGGAATCGCAGTAAGCGCGAGCCCAGCCGTGACGAAGATCCATCCGACTGTGCGGGCAGTGGTGCCTGGCTCGGCTGCGGTGAGCCCCGTCGCGGCGAGCACGCCGACGCCGACAAGCACGGCAACGCTGAGCGCCACGGCGATCGTGGCGAGTCCCCGAGACCGGGGCGGCGGGCTGAGCCGCAGCCCCGGCATGGTCTCCAGGGTCGTTGTATTGAGAGGTTGTGTAGACACAGTTCGGGGCTACTTCCAGACTGGGATCTGGTTGGGGTCTGCGCCGAAGAGCGGGGTCAGCCACTCAGCTGAGAGCGCGTCGAGCGTCCCGTCTTCACGCATGTCTGCAATGGCGGCGCTCACCGCGGCGGAGTTCTTGCCACCCTTTTCGGTGATGATTCCGTAGCTCTGATCGACAGAGAACTGCCCCGTGACCACGAGTTCGCCGCCCGAGGCGGCAGTGTTTGAGAGTGCGAGCGTGGTGTCAGTGATCACAGCGTCGATCTGGCCCGCGCGGAGCGCGGTGAACATCTCGACCTCTGCCTGGAACTGCTGCACGCCGCCTGCGGGCTTCAGCGTCTCGGTGGTGTACTGCGCGCCCATGTTGCCCTGGAGCACGCCGACCTTCTTGTCGCGGATGTTGGCCTCGGTGACGTCGTCGCCCTCGCGGATTGCGACACCAAGGTTTGACTCGAAGTACGGCTCGGAGAAGTCGAAGACTTCCTTGCGCTCGTCGGTGATGGTGATCGCAGCCATGCCAAGGTCATAGGTGGTATTGCTCGCCGAGATCAGCTGATCCCAGGACTGGTTCTGCAGCTTGAGCGTGCTAAGGCCGGCGCGATGCGCGATGTTTGCGGTCATGCAGTACTCGAAACCGCTGTCAATGGTTTCGGGACTTGTGCCGTTCCACCAACCGTTGCTCGGAAGCACGGTAGCGACCGTCAGCGTGTCTTTGGTGAGCGTGTCGAGTTCGATGCTGCCGGCCTCGCCGGTCAGCTCGCACTGGCCAAAGCTGCCAGTTGCTGGCTTGCCGTCGCCGGCGCCCGGTGCTTCAGCTGAGCAGGATGCGAGGCCAAGGCCAAGCAGGGCGGCTGCAGAGATTACTACGAGAGTGCGTGTGGGGGTCATGTTCTTCTCCTTCGTAACTAGCGACTCAACCGTTGAGTCGGTTCTCATGGATCTTGCGGGCCTCAGCGATGAGGGCCTTCGCAAGAAGATCTAGGTGTTCGCGGTTGCCGCCTTCGTCCTCTGGGTGCCACTGGACACCGACGAGCCAGCGGTCGTCGGCAGCCTCGACTGCCTCGATGATTCCGTCGGGCGCTGCGGCGGTGACGCGCAGCCCCGGCGCGATTTGGTCGACGGCCTGGTGGTGCGCAGAGCGCACGTCGATTGTCTCATCGGGGTAGATGCTGCCGAGCCGGCTACCGGCCTGGATGAGCACCGGGTGGTCACAGAAATCGGTGGCCCCGGCGATCGTGTGAATCGTGCCCTTACCGAGGTCGGTGATGAGCGTGCCTCCGAACGCGACGTTCATGATTTGTGCGCCGCGGCAGATACCCAGGACGGGAAGTCCGCGGTCGGCAGCAGTGCGAATGAGGTCGATTTCGAAAGCGTCAGCCACGGGGCTCGAAGCCTCTGCCTTCGCAATCTCGACCGCATCTTCGGTGTATCGGCGAGGGTCGACGTCCATGCCACCAAGCATGAGTACGCCGTCGACCTTAGTGAGTGCGCGTTCAAGGTTCGAATCCGGGTTCGAGGCGTCCACGAAGACCACCTGCACGTCCGCAGCGGCGGCGACGATTGCGCGACCGGCGAGTGAGGCGAGACTGTGTAGCTCGTCCGAATAGTTTTCGGACACGTTGTCGGCGTCCATGACATACGACGCAAGAATGCGTACAGGCCGCTTGGCAGTGTTCACGTCAGTCGGCAACGCGACCTCCATCTTCATTGGTGTGTGAGTACAGCGCGTGCGGGGCACGCGGATCAACTGCGGCTTAGCTGTGTTTTACATCGGCGGGACAACTGTGACCTCAAGGCCTGAGCTTGTAAAACCTAAACCGGTTTAGGTGATCGTTGTTAGTATGAGTCTGGATCGCAGCAATTGTCAACTTTGGGGCGAAATCCTCGCCGATCGAGATCCAAGTCCGACGGCGCACAGCAGAAGAGGTTAGGCATGGCCGAGAGGCGCAAAGTCACAATTCGGCAGGTCGCTGATGCCGCTGGAGTGTCTCCCGCAACGGTCTCGCTCGTGTTCAACGGGAAGGGCGAAGTAGCGCCGGCGACGCGAAGACGCGTCCTCGAGATCGGCAAGCAACTCGAGTACCGACCGGGATCGATGAGTAAGGTGTTTCGCTCAGGCCGGGCGTACATCATTGGCGTCGTAGTCGGACACAGTGGAACCCCGATCTGGGAGCTCACCTACCTGCCGTACTACCGCGGAATCATCGCAGGGGCGGCAATGGAGGCCCTTGAATTTGGGTACTCGATCACCGCAATGCCAGTGAAGCCATCGGGCGATCTTGGCGGCCCCATTCGCCCCGACGGAATCATCGTTGTCGACCCCGGTCCAGACGACCCACTCATCAAGTCTGCGATCGACGACGGCATGGCCGTGGTGTCGGCCGGAGGCCACTCGAGCAGTGTTGAGTCGACGAGGCTGCGGTCCGTGCGGTACGA
>JAGNOB010000251.1 GCA_017990305.1 Leucobacter sp. | reverse complement strand
GAAGTAGACACCGTCATATCCTCCCACTAGCGTCAGACACGCAGCATCGCCGCTAGAGCGCCTCGCGATGCGCCTCGCGCATGTCCTCGACCGCGCGATCCAGCGACGGATCATCGCCGCGGGCGAGCCCAGCGTACTGCAGCACGACACCGTCGGCCGTCGGGATCGCCTTGACCCAGAGTCGGCGGCGCGGCACGAACAGCGACCAGATGAGCCCGCCGAGCGAGAGGAGCGCGAAGATGAGGATACCCACCTGGAACGGGTTCTGCATCACGTCGAAGGACGCGTAGCGCGGCACAGCCTCGAATGTCACCGACCCGAGCCCGTTGGGCAGTTCGGCGCGGTCGCCGGGCCGAAGCTCGATCGACGGCTTGTCGATCGCGCGGCCAGTCAGCTGCTCCATCTTGTCGGTCTCGAGCGAGTACACCGACTGCGGGAGCGCACCGACGCCGTCAACCCCGAGGTCGCCTGCGTAGGCGTCAAGCGTGAGCACCGGGTTCTCGAGATCAGGGTAGTTCGAGGTGTACGCGCCCGACTCGAGCTTCGTCTGCGTCGGGTAGAAGAAGCCGCGCATGCCGAGCTGGGTTGCCTCGCCAGACTCGTCTGTCAGCCCGTCGAGCACCTTCACGACGCCGAGCGAGGTGAGGTTCGGGTCTGCGCCCTGCGGGATGAATGGCACTGACTCTTGGAAGACGATCTCGTCGGCCGCGTTGCGCACAACAATTGTCGGTGCGTAGCCGTTCGCGAGCAGGTAGATCGGCGAGCCGTGCACGCGCAGCGGGTGGTTGACCCGGATCTCTTCCTTGGACTCGTTCCCCTCGGGATCCGTAAGCGTCATGCTCGCGATGAACTCGCGCACCTGCCCGATCGAATTCGGGCTCGCGTCGGCGTCGTCTGGCGTGATGTAGTTCACGGCGAGGTCATCGAGGCGGAGCGCAAACGGTTCGAGCGTGTCCGAGCGGAACGCGCGACCCGAGTTCGCCGAGTCGTAGTCGATGAGCTGATTGACGAAGCTCTCGCCCTCGTAGAGCACGCGCTGTCCGTTGAAGGTGAAGGCGCTACCGAGGCCCACACAGACGAGCACTCCGACAAGGGCAACGTGGAACAGCAGGTTGCCCGTCTCGCGGAGGTAACCGCGCTCGGACGACACCGAGACCTCGGAGACGCCACGGTGCGTTGCCTCCTGGACCTCGACGCGGTAGCGCTGCTTGCGCAGGATCTTCGCGGCGGACTCGACCGCAGCGTTCGCGAACGCGAGACGCTCCTCCTCGCTTGCTGCCTCGTTGGTCACGCGGATCTCGGAGAAGCCGGCCATGCGGTTCAGACGCGCTGGCGTCTTCGGTGGCTTCCCACGCCACGCATTCCAATGGTGCTTGATGCGCGGCAGCACGCAGCCGATAAGCGAGATGAACAGCAGCAGGTAGATCGCCGAGAACCAGACGGACCCGTAGACGTCGAACGCCTGAATCGGGAACGCGTCAAGGATCTTGAACAGCGTCGGGTTGTCCTTCTCGTACTGAATGACGCCGTTGGGGTCGGCACTGCGCTGCGGCACGAGCGACCCAGGGATCGCCGCGACCGCGAGCAGCAGCAACAGGATGAGCGCGACGCGCATGCTCGTGAGCTGGCGCCAGAACCAGCGAAGCCAGCCCTTCACGCCGAGCTCGGGGCTCGTTACGGGCGCAGGAGCACCCGATCCGTCATCGTAATCAGAGGGGCGTGACATAGCCACCAATCCATATCTGCAGTTCGCTCATGATGAGGCCCCAGAGCCCCGTGACCATGAGCAGCCCAAGGACAATAAGAATCACGCCGCCGACGATGTTCACCGTGCGGATGTGGCGCTTGAAGAACGTCATGGTCTGCGTCATCCAGCCGAACCCGAATGCAGCAAGCACAAACGGGATGCCGAGGCCGAGGGAGTACAGCAGCGCGAGCAGCGCGGCGCGGCCAACGGAACCCTGCTGCATCGCAAGCAGCCCAACCGTGCCAATCGTTGGTCCGAGGCAGGGGGCCCAGCCGATCGCGAAGACGATACCGAGGAACGGGGCCCCCGCGAGACCCACCTTCGGGCTGATCTTCAGCCTGGTCGTGCGCTGGAAACGCGAGAATGCGCCCATGAACACGAGTCCCATGATGATGACGACAACACCCATCACCCGCAGGATCACGTCTTGCCAGTCAAGGTACCAGCGGCTCCCGCCGACAGCGCCCGAGAGTGTGAGCAGAATCACGAACACGACAGCGAAGCCGAGCACGAAGAGGATCGAGCCGAGCACCATCCGGTTGCGCTCGCGTTTGCCTGCGGCCTTCGGGTTCGCGGCATTCGGGCTGGGGGTGCCCGCGACGCCTGACACGTAGGCGAGGTACCCGGGGATCAGGGGCAGGACGCAGGGCGACAGGAACGAGACGAGCCCAGCGGCAACCGCAATCGCCGAGGCTACGAGGAGCTGCCCGTCGGCAATGATCTCCTGGATGCTCATGAGTTTTTGCCCGCGACGGGCGACTCTTCGAGCGTCTCCGTGATGAGCGTGCGTAGCTGCGAAGCCCCCGCGAGCTGTCCGACGACCGTGTGCGCAACGCGCCCCTCAGTGTCGAGGATCAGCGTCGTTGGGACGGCGTTGAGCGGGATCTGCCCAGCGAACGCGCGCTGCGCGGTACGACCGCCGGGGTTGTCGAGAATCGATTCGTATTCAATACCGAACTCGACGCCGAACTGCTTCGCTTGCGCGGCCTGGTCGCGGGTATTCACGCCAACGAACTTCACGCCCTGCGGCTCGAACTCGTTGTACGCCTCGACGAGATCGGGTGCCTCCACGCGGCACGGGGCACAGCCCGCGTACCAGAAATTCACGACGGTGACGCTGCCGAGCGTCTCTGCCGAGCCGAGCGTATTGCCAAACTCGGTCTCGCCGCTGAATTCCACCGGCTCGCCGCGGTCGCCGACGGGGAACGACGCCGACGAGCCGTCGCCGGCAACATAGCCCTTGTCGCCACCGTCTTGCCACTGCGAAGACAGGTTGTCGGCTTCGCTCGTGCTGCACCCGGCAAGGCCGAGGGCAAGGGCGGCGGCCGCGGCGGTCACCGCGGCGAAGCGTCGCGCGCTCATACAGCTCCTACGTCAGTTGCGTCGCCCATCAGCGACTGCGCTGGGTTACGGTAGTCGACCTCGAACCAGCGCTCACCGCGGCGTTCGAAGGTCGTGATGCTTGACAGGTCACAGCGGCGGGTTGCCGGGTTGTGGAACAGCGCCTTACCTGCAACGTCGAGGTGCGCCATCCAGATCGGCGATTGGTGCGCGACCATCACGATATCGCCACCCTGCGTCGTGTCCCAGGCGTCGTTCATTGCCTCACGAACGCGGGCGGCCACCTGACGGTAGGGCTCGCCCCAGCTCGGGCGGAACGGGTTCCAGAATTTGTACCAGTAACGCGGCTTCTTGAAGGCCGCCTCTGGCCCCGAGTTCACCTTGCCCTCGAAGAAGTTCGTCGGCTCGATAATCCGCAACTCTGTCTGGATCTCGAGCCCGAACGCGCTCGCGATCGGCTTCGCTGACTGTTGGGCGCGCTCGAGCGGAGACGCAAAGAGTGCCGCGACCTTCCGGTCGCTGCCGGCGAGTTCAAGCGCGGCGGCCTCCGCCATCGCATGGCCGCGCTCAGACAGGCGGAATCCGGGGATTCTGCCGTACAAGACGAGATCGGGGTTGTGTACTTCCCCGTGGCGCACCAAGTGCAAGAGTTTATCGCTCACACCCTTATTCTAGGCTTCGCCTGCCTGTGAGTTCGGTGGCTTCCTGCTAGCGCTTAGTGACCGAGAGCACCGTGAAGGTTGCGTCGCGCGCGACCTGCCTCACCGGGCCGATCGCCTGTGTGAGTAACGATCGATAGCCGAGGTGCGAGTTGAAGACGATCCGGAGCTCACCTCCGGGCCTGAGCGCCCGCCCCGCATCCCGAATAAGCCTGTGTGCCACACCTGCATGCACTGTTGAGCCCGTATGAAATGGCGGGTTGAGAAGGATGAGATCCGCCCACCCGTCCGGCACTGCTTCGGCCCCGTCCGCACGGTGGATCGCGACCCGCTCGGCAACACCTGCAGCCTCCGCGGTGAGGGCGCACGAGCGCACAGCGGCGTCGGATTGGTCGCTCGCGATGACCTGCGCGCGCGGCAGCGCGAGCGCAGCGGAAACCGCGAGAACGCCGCTGCCACACCCGAGGTCGAGCACGCGCGCCTGACTGGTCGGGGC
>JAGNOB010000250.1 GCA_017990305.1 Leucobacter sp. | reverse complement strand
GCTCGAAGCGCAGCTACTTCCGCGGGCTGCCGAAAGCAGAGGTCACGGCGGGCGAGGGCTAGCAGCCGCGGCTTCCGAACCACCAGTGACGCCGCGCCGCAGTTTCACATCTCAGCCACCGAGCCCTCGTGCTCGCACCTCGTGCAGCGATGTGCGCTCAACCCGCAGCTTCTTGACTAGCTCGCCGCTGTGGCACCCAACGCAACGAAGCCACACCCAGCGCGGCGCAGAGCACAACAGCGATCGCAACGGCAATGTGCAGCCCGGACACGAACGCGCCCTTTGCCTGGTCGATGACGGCGGCCTGCACTGCGACCTCAATGGTCTCCACGAGCGTCGGTGCGACGTCGGGCCCGAACAGCCGGAAGCTGAACGCCGCGGCCGAGCCGAGTACCGCGACGCCGAGCGCGTTGCCGAGCTCATTCGACATTTCGGCGATCGCTGCCGCCGAGCCCGCCCGGTCTGAGGGCACTGCGGAGACGGCGGTGTCGGAGACGATCGTGAATGAGATGCCAAACCCGATGCTCGCGACGATTGTCGCGGTGAGATACCAGGCGATGCCCTGTGTCGTCGTGGTCGCGAGTAGCAGCGCGAGGCCTCCTGCCATCGTGAAGTGGCACAGCGCGAGGGTTGCGCGCGCGCCGATACGCGCACTCAGTCGCGGTGTGAGCACGCAGACAACCACGAGTACGAGAGCGCCCGGCAGCGCGAGCAGGGCTGCGGTGAGCACCGGGAGCCCCAGCACGGACTGCAGATACATGCCCCCGAGGTACGCGGTCGCCGACCACGCGAAAAGCGTCAGCAGGCCCGTAGCGATTGCGATTGCGAACAAGGGCGACCTGAAGAGCCGCAGCTCGACGAGCGGATGCTCGATGCGTTGCTGGCGGCGAATGAAACCGTAGAGGATCGCTGCACCGACAACTCCAATCGCACCGCCAGCCCAGGTCGGGCCCGCTGTGGCGAGGGTCTTCACCGCGTACACGACGGCGAGCAGACCGCCCGCAGAGAGGACGATGCTGAGGACGTCGATCCGCCCCGTACGCCTCGGGGTGCCGCGCCGGAGCACGATCGGTGCGAACACGAGCACAAGCACGACGACGGGCACATTGATGAGGAACACGGATCCCCAGTCGAAGAAGCTGAGCAGTACGCCGCCGATCACGGGGCCCACGGCGAAGCCGGCGGCGAAGGTCGCGGCGTAGATTCCGATCGCGGTGGATCGCTGCCGGTTGTTCACGAAGAGCTCCGAGAGCACCGCGAGGCCAGACGGCAGCAGGGTTGCCCCGCCGATGCCCATGAGCACTCGGAAGCCGATCAGGACTTCCGGCGTTGGGGAGAACGCGGCCCCCGCGGAACCGATGCCGAATACGATCGCGCCGAGAAGGATAAGCCGCCGCCTCCCGTAACGGTCGCCGAGGTTGCCGAAGGTGATGAGGAGCGCACCGACGGCGAAGCCGTAACTGTCGAGGATCCAGAGGGCCTGGCCCGCGGTCGGCGCGAGGGCGTTGGTGAGCGTCGGCATGACGAGATAGAGGATCGACCCGTCCATCGAGATAAGCAGTGCGGGCCCGAGGACGAGGAGGAGGCCGAGCCAGGCGCGGCGGTCGGCAACGGGCGGGGAGGGTCTCGTGATGCCGGAGGATGCTGAGTCTGCGGAGGGCTGAGATACGGGGGAAGAAGAACTGTTCACCCTTCGATCCTCGGCGCGCGCCTGTTCGACAGACAGCCCCGCAGGATGGGTACCCCTGACAGGGGCAGGCAGGTGCCAGGCGCCGCGCCTACGATAGTGGCCATGCGCACAGACACCCTCGGAGGCTTCCTGAAGAACCGTAGGGACCGCATCTCTCCAGACGCAGCGGGTGTTCCCGCCTACGGCACCGTCCGCCGGGTGCCCGGCCTGCGGCGTGAGGAGCTCGCGATGCTCGCTGGCGTGAGCGTCGGGTACTACACGCGGCTCGAACAAGATCAGACGGGCACTGCCTCCGCACAGGTCCTCGACGCGCTCGCACGCGCCCTCCGGCTCGACGAGACCGAGGCGACCCACCTGTACAACCTTGCGCATCGGTCGGGCCTGTCGTGCCTTGAGGAGCCAGACCCGGAGATGCTCGCCCCGAGGGCGTCAGCGCTGCTCGCGGCGCTCGGGGAGAGCGTGCCTGCGATCGTGCTCGGCAGGCGCGGCGATATTCTCGCCTGGAATCGTTCGGGTCATGCGATCGCTGCGGGCCATCTGCCGGAGCATTCGCCGCAGCATCCCGCAACAAGGCCCTCGACTGCGCGCATGTTCTTTCTCGACACGAACCTGCGGGAACAGTATCGCAACTGGGAGGAGCTTGCGCGCATTCATATCGGGTACCTACGGCTCACCTCGGGGCGCTACCCGAACGATGCGACGCTCGCGGCGCTCATCGGCGAGCTCAGCATGCACAGTCACGAATTCGCGAGACTGTGGGCTGCCGGCGAGGTTGCTGACTGTACGACGGGGCAGATGCTGCTGAACCATCCGCTGCTCGGCAAGGTCGACCTCGACTATCAGGTGTGGCTGCAGCCCGACAGCCCCGACCACCGGCTCGAGGTGTACACGCCGCGAAACGAAGCAACGCGGGCAGCGCTTGCCAGGATGACCGGCAGCACGGAAACGACTTCGTTCGACGACCGACCGTGAGCGCTACTGCACTCGGTGAGCTGCAAACTGCATGCTCGGGTGCGCGTAGGCCTCCTGCGACTCGACGAGCTTGAGCTCGCGCTCACCCGAAGCGAGTGTGTTCTCGAGCAGGGTGAAAACCGATGACGCCGTGCGTGCCAGTGCCTCACCGGCGTCACCGGTGGAACGCAGGTGCGCGGTGAACAGTGCGGCGGTGACATCCCCTGAGCCGTTCGCCTTGAGCGGCAGCCGCGGGGTCTCGATGAGCCACGCCTCAGCCTCGGCGCCTCGGCCGCCGGTGACGGCTAGCATTTCCATCACGTTGTCTGCTGCCCGCTCGGGGCGTTCAACGCTCGTCACTAGAACGGTCTGTGGGCCCTGGTCTCGTGCCAGTTCAATCGATTCGAGCGTCGATTCGAGCGATGTCGGCTGCGTGCCAGTGATAAAGCCGAGTTCGAACTGGTTGGGAGTGATGAGGTCCGCTGCTGGAATGACCCTGTCTCGAATGAGGTTCTGCACCTCGGGGGCGACGTGACAACCCGACTTGGCGTTTCCCAGTACCGGGTCGCAAGCATAAATTGCGTCGGGGCTGTGCCTCTTGACGCGGGCAACCGCATCGAGAATGGCGTCCCCAATGTCGTCGCCGCCCTGGTAGCCGGAAAGGACGGCGTCGACGCCAGCGAGCCCGCCGCGCTCCTCGATGCCGAGCACGATCTCCCGCACATCGGTGCCCGTGAGCATCGGGCCGCGCCACGCACCGTAGCCGGTGTGATTAGAGAAGCACACGGTATAGATCGGCATTACCTCGACGCCGATCCGCTGCAGCGGGAACACCGCGGCGGAGTTGCCGACATGCCCGTAGGAGACGGAAGACTGGATCGAGAGAATGCGCATGCTTCGATGCTGCCACTGGACCACTTGATGGTCCACTTCAGGGCCGTTCGGGTGAACCAACCTCAGCTAGGACCGCTATACCGCCCGCCCGGGCGTCAGGATATCCAGCGGGTCGAGGGAGTGCTTGATCGCACGCTGCACCTCGAGCGCAACTGAGTCGAGCTGCCAGGGGAGCTCATGGTGCTTCACCTGCCCGATACCGTGCTCGCCGGTGATCGTGCCGTTGAGTGAGAGAGCAAGCCTCGTGATGTCGTCGATCAGTGCGTCGGCCTGTGCGAGCCCTGACGGGGTGTCGGGGGCGGCAACCTTGCAGTGCAGGTTGCCATCTCCGGCGTGCGCGACGCTCGCGACATCGATGCCGTGTCGCTCGGCAATCTCGGCGACTCCGGTGAACATCACGGCCAGCGCTGACACCGGCACTCCGACATCGCACGATACCTTGAGGCCGCGCGCGCTCAGCGCGGGGTTCGACATGCGACGGGCCTCCACGAGCGAGTCGTCGGCAGCGATCTGCGCTGCGCTTGCGCCTCGGCTCCGTGAGATAGCGAGGATCATTTCCGCGTGTTTCGCCGCATCTGGTCCAACTGTCTGCCCGACAAGCAGCGCTCCTGAGGGAATCCGCATGCCGCTTGGGAAGACGTCCTCGATGATTTGCACGGTCAGGGCATCGAGCAATTCGAGCACCTCCGGTCGCGCGGGGGAATTGACGATTTCTGTG
>JAGNOB010000249.1 GCA_017990305.1 Leucobacter sp. | reverse complement strand
GTATTACAGGCTGGGATCGGCAGGCGCAGCGACAGGCTCGACGCGCACCGAGGTCGCGGTGATTGTCTGCGCGATGCGCACCTGCGCGCCACGCGGGATGGCGGTGTCGGAAGTTGCCGACAACGAGACGCGTTCACCGTGACGCACGAGTGCGACCTCGCCGAGTCCGCCAGCGGGGATAGCAAGTACGACGCCCGCCTCGGAGCCGACAAGCTCGTCGCCGCTGACGGCGGTCGTTGATTCCGCGCTGCGGATCACGCGGCTCAGCCACCACGCCGCAGCACCGCCGAGCACACCGGCAACAGCGCCGAGCAGCCCAGCGAGCGGAGTGGGCACGCCTGCGCCGACAAGCCCGAACGCCGTAAACCCGAAGATCGCGGTGAACGCGGCGATCGTGGTGAGGCTGAGTGGGCCGTCACCGAAGTCGAACGCGTCGAAGATGCCGTCGAGCACGAGCGAGAGCAGCAGCAGCACGCCGCCGACCACCCCAATGATGAGAAATACGCCACCTGCAAGCAGCGACCCGTCAAGCAGGCCCTCAAGCCAGTTCATGATCGCCCCCATTGCGTTTCCCGTCTCTCGTTACCCCGGTCACCCCAGCGTAGCAAGCATCCGGGCCTGCGCGTCGGTCACATCAGACGAGAACGTATGAGGAAGCGTTTGCCCTCCGGCGCTTCGAGCGAGAACCCCGATCCTCGCCCTGGTACCGCGTCGATTGTGAGGTGGGTGTGCGACCACACGCCGAACTGCTCACGCGACATCCAAAACCCGATCTCGCGCTGCCCGCCTTCGGCGCCGAGCGGAGGGAGTTCGAGCGTGCCGAGCAGCAGGTCTTGCCCGCCAGTCTTGAACTCACCATCCTGGTAACACATGGGGGCGCTGCCGTCGCAGCAGCCACCGGACTGGTGAAACATGAGCGGGCCGTGCATGGCCCACAGCTTGTCGATGAGGGCGACCGCGTCGGGCGTGAAGGCGAGTCGGCTCTCGGTCTCGCCGTCGAGTTCGGGCCGTGCGTGGATCGAGCCGGGGATCTCGGCAGCGCCTGCGGGCGCCGGCTCCGTCGGCGGTGCGTCGGTGAGGTCGCACGCTGGTGCGAGATCGGCCTCGAGATGTTCCTGTGTCATTGTCAACCCCTCCTTCGTGATGAATGGGAAAAGGCCCCGGGGAACTTCCCCGGGGCCTCGTAGCTTAGGCGTTTGCGAGCCTGAGCACTATACGTCCGTCGATCTTGCCCGCCCGCATCTCGTCGAGCACGTCGTTCACGTCCTCGAGCGGCCGTTCGGCGACCGTCGGATGGATGAGGCCGCGCGCGTAGAAGTCAAGCGCCTCGATCATGTCCTGGCGGGTGCCGACGATCGAACCGCGGATGGTGAGGCCCTTGAGCACGATGTCGAAGATCGGTGCGGGGAAGTCCCCGGGCGGCAGGCCGTTGAACACGATGGTGCCGCCACGGCGGGTCATACCAATTGCCTGCCCGAACGCCGACGGGTGCACGGCGGTGACGAGCACGCCGTGCGTGCCGCCAGTCTGACGCTGGATCGCCTCGACCGGATCCTCGTTCATCGCGTTGACGGTGATTTCAGCGCCGTGCTTCTTCGCGAGGGCGAGCTTGTCGTCAGCGATGTCGACCGCTGCGACGCGCATGCCCATCGCGACCGCGTACTGCACCGCGATGTGGCCGAGCCCGCCGATGCCCGAGATGACGACCCACTGGCCGGGCAGCACGCCCGACATCTTCAGGCCCTTGTATACAGTCACACCAGCGCAGAGCACGGGCGCAACCTCGACGGGGTCGGAGCCCGCCGGAACAACCGCCGCGTAGGTCGCGTCGACGAGCATGTATTCAGCGAACGATCCGTCGACCGAGTAGCCGCCGTTCTCCTGCTGCTCGCAGAGCGTCTCCCAGCCGGTGCGGCAGTGCTCGCAGTGCCCACACGCCGACCACAGCCATGCGTTGCCGACGAGATCGCCGACGGCGACGTTCGTGACGCCCTCGCCGATCGCCTCAACGTAGCCGACGCCCTCGTGGCCCGGGATGAACGGCGGGCTCGGCTTGACCGGCCAGTCGCCCTCGACGGCGTGGAGGTCGGTGTGGCAGACGCCGGTGGTGAGGACGCGCACGAGCGCCTGCCCTGGGCCTGGAGTGGGAACCGGGTGGTCGCCCACTGCGAGCTGTTCGCCGAACGCCGGCACATTGGCCGCACGCATGGTGGTTGTGGTCATGAGGGTATTCCTTTCTCGGTGCTGCGACGGTGCAGCGGGGTGAGCCGGGCGGGAGTCGTGAGAGGCGACCCCGCCCGACCGGTGGGTGGTTTAGAAGAAGCCCTGCGCGTTCTGGCTGTAGCTCCACAGCAGGTTCTTCGTCTGCTGGTAGTGGTCGAGCATCATCAGGTGGTTCTCGCGCCCGATGCCGCTCGACTTGTAGCCGCCGAAGGCCGCGTGTGCCGGGTAGGCGTGGTAGTTGTTCACCCAGACACGACCGGCCTGGATCGCACGGCCCGCACGGTACGCGGTGCTGCCATCGCGGCTCCACACGCCAGCGCCGAGACCGTAGAGCGTGTCGTTGGCGAGCTTCATCGCGTCATCGAAGTCGGTGAATGTCGTCGCAGACACGACCGGCCCGAAGATCTCCTCCTGGAAGATGCGCATGGAGTTGTCACCGCGGAAGATCGTCGGCTGGATGTAGAAGCCGCCTGCGAATTCACCGCCGAGGTCATCGACGCCGCCGCCGGTGAGCACCTTCGCGCCCTCCTGCCTGCCGATGTCGAGGTACGACTTGATCTTCTCGAACTGGTCGTTCGAGGCCTGCGCGCCGATCATCGTGTCGGTGTCGAGCGGGTTGCCGCGCTTGATGAGCTCGGTGCGGGCGACAACCTTCTCGAGGAACTCATCGGCGAACGACTCCTGGATGAGTGCGCGCGACGGGCAGGTGCAGACCTCGCCCTGGTTCAGCGCAAACATTGTGAAGCCCTCTTGCGCCTTGTCCCAAAACGCATCGTCCTTCGCGGCGACGTCGTCGAAGAAGATGTTCGGGCTCTTGCCGCCGAGCTCGAGCGTGACAGGGATGATGTTCTCGGACGCGTACTGCATGATGAGCCGGCCGGTCGTCGTCTCGCCGGTGAACGCGATCTTGCGGATGCGCGGGTTCGAGGCGAGCGGCTTGCCGGCCTCGGCGCCGAACCCGTTGACGATGTTCACCACGCCGGGTGGGAGCAGGTCACCGATGAGGTCGAACAGCACCATGATCGATGCGGGTGTCTGCTCGGCCGGCTTCAACACGATCGCGTTGCCTGCGGCGAGCGCGGGTGCGAGCTTCCAGACGGCCATGAGGATCGGGAAGTTCCACGGAATGATCTGCCCGACGACGCCGAGCGGCTCGTGGAAGTGGTACGCGACGGTGTCTTCGTCGATCTGCGAGAGGTTGCCCTCTTGCGCGCGGATCGCGCCGGCGAAGTAGCGGAAGTGGTCGATCGCGAGCGGGATGTCGGCGTTGAGCGTTTCTCGGACGGCCTTGCCGTTGTCCCAGGTCTCGGCGACCGCGATCATCTCGAGGTTCGCCTCCATGCGGTCGGCGATCTTGTTGAGGATGAGCGATCGTTCTGCGGGGCTTGTCTTGCCCCAGGCTGGCGCCGCCTTGTGCGCCGCGTCGAGGGCTGCCTCGATGTCTTCTGCGGTGCCGCGTGCGACCTCGCAGAAGGGTTTGCCCGTGATCGGGGTGATGTTCTCGAAGTACTGGCCCTTCACTGGCGGGACCCATTCGCCGCCAATGTAGTGCTCGTACCGGCTCTTGAAGCTCACGAGCGAATCGGGCTGTCCGGGGAATGCGTAGACAGTCATGGTGCTACCTCTCTCTGACATCGTTGTCGAAGTGCCGCGGCTGGTGTTGCCCGGCCTTGGTGTGCCAACAGTAGATCGAGAAAGGTTGCATCTAGGTTGCGGAGGTTGCGGAGCCCCCGCACCGGCTAGTTTTCAGCCGCGATGGCTTCGAGTCGTGCGACGACGCGGGTGCGTTTTGGGGAGAGCGGGGGCAGCTCGTGCAGCAGGGCTTCCCATACCTGTGCGTCGTCGACGGCCCAGTTCTGTGCGTATTCGAAGAGCAGCTCGACTGCGGCGGCCTGCAGCATGGATTCACGCAGCGTCGCGTCAACCTCGAGCCGCAGCTGTTCGACGGCCGGGGCTTCGGAGGCGGGCAGTACTGGCCCCTCGTAGGCGGCGAGCGCAAGCCGGTGCGCGCCGCGTTCGAGGGCTTCGAGGGTT
>JAGNOB010000248.1 GCA_017990305.1 Leucobacter sp. | reverse complement strand
GGGCGTTCGCGATGATGCCTGCGGCCTCGTCGAAGGACTTGCCACGAACGTCGGGAACGTTGACCATGGTCTGCTTGAGCGCGGTCTCGGCTGGATCGCCGAAGCCCTCGCCACCGAACTTCTCGTCGGCGACATACATGACGGCCGGCCAGATGCGACTGTCTGCTGCGGTCAGACCCTGGTAGCCGCCGAAGTTACGCGTATCAACGCGCTTACAGTCGACCTGCCCAACGCACTGTGGGTTCGGTCCGACGTTGCCAACCCAGGTCGCGGTCGCCACTCGGCTCGAGGCGCCGACGGTCCAGTTGTCGATGTAGTCATCGGTGGTACCGGTCTTCGCGAGGTGCGGAGTCCCGAAGGCCGATGCCGCGTGCCGCGCGATACCGTTTGAGACCGTGTACTCGAGGGCATACGCGACACCCGCCGCTACCTCGGGTGAGAGGGCTTCGGAACACTCGGCCTTCTTGAACGGCACGGGTTCACCGTCTGGACCGGTAATCGAGTCGATCGCTACCGGAGTGCAGACCTTGCCCTTGCCGGCGAACGCAGCAAATGCATTTGCCATGGTCATCGGAGACATCTCGTCGGTGCCGCCGAAGGTGTTCGACGGGTTCATCGTGAGGTCGTACTTTTCATAGTTGGGGAACTCAGGGTTCTGCGCGGGGGAAGCACGCTTCATGCCGAGCTTTTCTGCCAGCGCGAAGGTGTCGCAGAGATCCATCTGCTGCTGCATGGACACCAAGCCACCGTTGAGCGACTGGCCGATTGCGGTAAGCACGGACTGGTTGCCGCGCACGCCCATGTTGTCGTTGTTGAACTCCCAAGGACCGTAGCCGTAGACGCCACCGTCCATGCAGCTTGCCCTGAAGTTCTGCAGCTGCACCGTACGACCGTTGACGTTCACCACGTCACGCACGGAGTGCCCGGTGCGGATCCACTCTGCCAAGGTGACGGCCTTGAACGTTGAACCTACCTGGAAGCCCGAGGAACCGCCGTCGCTGTAGTCAGTGTTGTAGTTGATGGCGGTATAGCCCTGCGACATGAGCGCTTCTTCGTTGCTATAGGGCCTGTTCTGGGCCATCGCGAGCACGCGGCCGGTGCCAACCTCGGTGCTGACCGATGCGCCACCGACGTCGATGCCCTCCATCGTCTGCGGAACGTTTGCGCGGACCGCGTCGGTCGCCGCTTTCTGGAGGTCGAGATCGATGGTTGTGTAGATGTCGAGACCGCCGCGACGCATGTTGAAATCGCGTGTCTCGGCGTCGGGGCCGAACTGCTCGTCCTTCTTGATCTGGTTCTGCACGTAGTCGCAGAAATGCCCGAGTCCGTATGTTGCTTCCGCGGCAGCGCAACCCTGCACGCGCGGAGTGATCTTCGGTTCAACGGGCGTGGCAACTGCCTCGTCATGCTGAGCCTGCGTGATCTTGTTTTGATCAAGCATCTTCCCGAGGATGTAGTCGCGGCGTTGCTTGTTCGCGGGAATGTTCTCTTCGATATCGAGCTGGTAGGCCGTGGGCTGGTTCACAATACCGATGAGGCTCGCCGCCTGCGGCAGCGTCAGATCTTTCGCGGTCGTATTGAAGAAGTAGTGTGCCGCAGACTCGATGCCGTAGACCTGGCGGCCGAACAGGGCGATGTTCATGTACCCGGTGAGAATCTCGTCCTTCGTGAACTTCTTCTCGACGCCGATCGCGAGCTTCATCTCCTTGAGCTTGCGCTCCATGTTTTGATCCATGGCTTCCGCGTAAGCCTTCTTCTGCTCTTCGGGATCCGGCACAGCCGTCGACTCCTGCACGAGCACGTTGCGCACGTACTGCATGGTGATCGTCGAAGCGCCGGATACGCCGCTTCCGCCCGCGGCGTTCTGAACGACCGCTCGCGATGCAGCGAGTGCGTCGACGCCGCCGTGCGTGTAGAAGCGCGGGTCCTCGATCGCGACGAGCGCGTCTTTGGCGAAGGGCGAGATATCGTCCCAGCTCACCGGGATGCGATCCTGCTCGTAGAACTCGGCGATCTTGATGTGCTTATCGCCCTGCTTTGCCCAGAGCGCACTGGGCTGTGCGAGCTGTCCGGGCTTCAAGTTGCTTGGCAGATTCTCAAAGATGCTGACGGCAGACGTTGCGGCGGCTCCGGAGAGCGCCACCACGGGAGTGACGGCAGCGGTGACGAGAACGCCGGCGATGGCACTCATTGCAACCGCACCGAGGATTCCGCCGAGCACGCCACCAGCTGAACGAGGTTTAGCTGTGGGTACGCGCGAAGACTTTGTGGCCTTTGGGGTCATAGACTCAAGGGTAGGCGATAAAAGCTGGCAATCAGCGCCGCTCGCGCCGAATCTCGGCAATTTCACCCGTTACGTCCAAGAAGGAGTCTCACGTGAGTGACACCCCAGAAGCACCGCGTTGGGAGTACTTTGTGACTCCGCTGCTGCTGCACAACGAAGCTCAGATCCTCAATAACTGGGGTGCCCAGGGCTGGGAACTCGTGCAAATCATCGAGGGCCCCGCCGGTGGAAACGTTGCTTACCTGAAGAGAAGGGCCTAAACATGTCATCTGTGATCGAGGATCGCATCAGCGAACTTGGATTCGAAATCCCCGAGATCGTGGCAGCGGTTGCGGCGTACGTCCCCGCGATACGCGACGGTGACTACGTCTACACGTCGGGTCAGCTTCCCTTCGCCAACGGTGCACTCGTTGCTACCGGCAAGGTGGGCGAGGGCGAAGGCCTCGTCTCGCCTGCTCAGGCTGAGGAGCTCGCGCAGCTCTGTGCACTGAACGCGCTCGCTGCGGTTCGTGGTGTGCTGGGTTCGCTCGACAACGTTGAGCAGGTTGTGAAGGTGACCGCCTTCGTCGCCTCAGACCCGTCGTTCACCGGCCAGCCGACCGTCGCCAACGGCGCCTCGGTGTTCCTCGGCAAGGTGTTTGCCGATCAGGGCATTCACGCCCGCTCGGCTGTCGGTGTCGCGGTGCTCCCGCTCGACGCCCCCGTCGAGGTGGAGTTCATCTTCCGGGTACGCGACTAAGACCCGCTCGGAGCGCGTCTCCGCACGCACGAAAGGGCGGTGGATCCATGTGGATCCACCGCCCTTTCGTTCTTGCCGCGTGTTACTTCGCGCTTGCGCGCTCCGCGACAACGCTGTCGGAGATAAGCTGCATCACCATGGTGTCGGCGAGCGTCGTGGTGTCACCGATCTTGCGTCCCTCAGCGGCATCCTTGAGGAGGCGCCGCATGATCTTGCCTGACCGGGTCTTTGGTAGCTCGTTCACGAGGTACACGTTTCGCGGGCGCGCGATCGCGCCGATGTGTGCTGCAACGTGCGACCGGAGCTCTTGCTCAGCCTGCTCCTCTGTGAGTAGCTGCTGCTGTGACTTGAGAATCACGAACGCTACAACCGCTTGACCGGTCGTGGGGTCGTCGGCGCCGACCACCGCCGCCTCCGCGACGGCATGATGGCCGACGAGCGAGGACTCGATCTCGGTGGTCGACAGGCGATGGCCCGAGACGTTCATCACGTCGTCCACCCGGCCAAGGAACCAGATGTCGCCGTCCTCGTCGAGTCGGGCTCCGTCTCCTGCGAAGTACTTATCGCCAAACTTGCCCCAGTAGGTGTCGATGTACCGTTGCGGATCGCCCCACACGGTGCGGGCCATGGACGGCCACGGACGATCCACAGCGAGCAGGCCACCGCTGCCGTTCTCGACCGAGTTGCCCTCGTCGTCGACGACGCTCACGGAGACGCCGGGTTGCGCGATCTGCGAGCTGCCCGGCTTGAGCGCGGTGAGCCCTGGCAGGGGTGAGATCATGATCGCCCCGGTCTCGGTCTGCCACCACGTGTCAACGACTTGGGTCTTCCCGCCACCGATGACCTCCTGGTACCAGCGCCAGGCCTCGGGGTTGATCGGCTCACCGACGCTGCCCAGGAGCCGCAGACTGGAGAGGTCGTACTGCTCGGGAATCTGGCGGCCGACCTTCATGCAGGCGCGGATCGCTGTCGGGGCCGTGTAGAAAATCGTGACGCCGTACTTCTCAATGATTTCCCACCAGCGGCCCCAATCGGGCGAATCCGGTGTTCCCTCGTAGAGGACCTGCGTCGCGCCGTTCGCGAGTGGCCCGTACACGGCGTAGCTGTGTCCGGTGATCCACCCGACGTCTGCCGTGCACCAGAACACGTCGGTCTCAGGTTTGAGATCGAAGATGTCGCTGTGCGTCGTGGCGACCTGGGTGAGGTAGCCGCCGGAGGTGTGCAGGATCCCCTTGGGGCGCCCGGTGGTACCC
>JAGNOB010000247.1 GCA_017990305.1 Leucobacter sp. | reverse complement strand
CCCGTGACGGCGCGAAGGAAGCGATCATCCAGGCCGGAGGCAAGGCCGCATCGAGCGTCTCAAAGAAGACTGACTTTGTCGCGGCGGGCCCGGGAGCCGGGTCGAAGCTCGCGAAGGCTGAGGAACTCGGCATCCCCGTGCTCGACGCCGCCGGGTTCGCGATCCTCGTGACCGAGGGTCCCGCGGGGCTTCCGGGGGCTTCAGCGGGTGCGGATGCCGAAGCCGTTGGGACTGCTGGGGAACCCACTGTGGGCGCGGACGAACCGCCCACAGCCGAGGGGTAGCGTTGCCGCGAGCCAAGTTATCCACAAATGTTGCCAAGCGTGCCTATGGGGGTAGAGCGCTCGATACCCTAAAGCGACCCGGCTACCACGGCCGGAAGTAGCGGAAGCGCGAATCACCTCGAGAAGGGAACCCCATGACGGACCTGCAAGCGCCCCCGATCCGCGCGTCCTGGGCGGAGCAGGATCCGCTCCTCACCGAGTACTACGACACCGAGTGGGGCATGCCCGTACGTGACGAGCGCGGGCTGTTCGAGCGGCTCACGCTCGAGGCGTTCCAATCTGGGCTCTCGTGGCTCACGATCCTGCGGAAGCGGGAGAACTTCAGGGCGGCATTCGACGGCTTCGACCCGGCGATCGTCGCGGGTTACACGGAGGGCGACGTCGCGCGGCTGCTCGGGGACGCTGGCATCATCCGCAACCGGCTGAAGATCGAGGCAACCATTGCGAACGCGCGGGCCATGCTCGCGCTGCACGAGGCAGGGGAGACACTTAGCGATCTCGTCTGGGCGCACATGCCGGAAATATCGCCAGCGCCGGTGTCCGATGCTGAGGTGCCGAGTACCTCACCCGAGTCCGTTGCGCTCGCAAAGGAGCTCAAGCGGCGGGGCTTCCGCTTTGTCGGCCCGACGACGATGTACGCCCTCATGAGCGCGATCGGCGTCGTCGACATTCATCTTGTGAACAGCCACAGGCGAGGCTGCTCTGAACTGTGGAACATTGATGGCACCCGCAGTGAGGCAGCAGCTATGGTGTGACCATGTGCACACGCTTCCTCTGGTCCTCCGCCGGAACTCCCGGAGCCGGTAACGTCCTTGTCGGCCGCAGTATGGACTGGTTCGAAGACACCCACACTGTGCTCGCCGTGCGTCCGCGCGGGGCACAGCGCGAGAGCGGTGCTCCCGACGCGGGCGCGTTCGAGTGGACGTCGGAGTTCGGCAGCATCGTCTGCCTGATGTACGGAGAGATCGCCGTCGACGGGCTCAACGAAGCTGGCTTCCAGGTCAGCGGGCTCTACCTAGCCGAGTCCGACTATGGGGCTCGCGACAGCGCGCGGCCGGGACTCGCCCTCGCCCAGGCGATCCAGTGCCTGCTCGATCGCTTCGCGAACGTCGCGGACGCGGTTGAATGGCTGACAGGCAGTCGCGTGCAGATCATCCCGCTCGACATTGGCGGTAAACCGGGCACGGGGCACATCGCGCTCGCGGACAACGGCGGGGACTCGGCGATCATCGAGTTCATCGGCGGTGAGCTCAGGGTGCACCACGGCACCGAGTTCACGGTCATGGCGAACTCGCCGCTCTACGACGAGCAGCTCGACCTCGAGCGGCGCTACGCCGGCCTCGGCGGCGACGAGCCCCTGCCGGGCGGAACAGACTCACCCGACAGGTTCGCGCGTGCGGCCTTCTACTCATCCAGGCTGCCGCACACGACAAGCGGCAGGGAGGCAGCGGCGTACGTGTTCAGCGTGATCCGCAACGCCTCCGCGCCCTTCGGCACGGCAGACCCTGTCCGGCCGAACGTCTCTACGACGCGGTGGCGCACGGTCGCCGATCTGACCGTCGGTCGGTTCTTTTTCGAATCAACGACAAATCCGAATGTGGTCTGGGTTGAGCTCGCGGGCGTTGACTTCTCGGAGGGGCCTGAGCGGCGCTTTGACCCGCAGGCGGCGCTGGCCGTGAGCGGTGAAGTGAACGCGCAGTTCGCGGTCCTCTAACCGAAACCGCGATGCCAGGCCACCGTGCCTGTGAGCTGGCTGCCCTCGGGGGCTGCGCTCGCTAGACTGGACAGGTTGAGAACCACTCCCAATCCATGATGGAGCAGCATGCCTGAAACTTCTGCGGCCGATAGCGCCGCGCCCGGCACCGAGATCACGACGGAGACCGTCGCGCATCTCGCCGGTCTTGCCCGGATCGCGCTGACCGACGCCGAGGTCGAGGGGCTCACCTTTGAGCTCGACTCGATCCTCACGAACATCGCCAAGGTAAGCGAGGTGGCGACCGACGACGTCCCCGCGACGAGCCACCCGATCCCGCTGAGCAACGTGACCCGCACCGATGAGATCGCCGACGTGCTCACCCGCGAGGAGGCCCTCGCGAACGCGCCGGCAACCGCGGACGGCATGTTCCGCGTGTCTTCGATTCTGGGGGAGGAGCAGTAATGAGCGACCTGATTACGCTGACCGCTGCGGACCTCGCAGCTAAGCTCGCCGCAGGCGAGGTTTCCTCCGTCGAGGCAACGCAGGCGCACCTCGACCGCATCGCGGCCGTTGACGGCGACCTCAACGCGTTCCTCGCGACCGACAGCGAGGCCTCCCTCGCGGCCGCACGCGCCATTGACGAGCGCCGCGCCGCAGGCGAGCAGCTCGGCGAGCTCGCGGGCGTGCCCCTCGCACTGAAGGACGTGCTCGTCACGACCGACATGCCCGCGACGTCTGGCTCGAAGATGCTCGAGGGCTACCGCTCGCCGTTCGACGCGACCGTCGTTGCGAAGGCGCGCGCCGCGGGCCTCATCAACATCGGCAAGACGAACATGGACGAGTTCGCGATGGGCTCCTCCACGGAGAACTCCGCGTACGGCCCGACCCACAACCCGTGGGCACTCGGCAAGGTGCCTGGCGGTTCAGGCGGCGGCTCGGCCGCGGCAGTGAGCGCCTTTGAGGCGCCGCTCGCCCTCGGCAGCGACACCGGCGGCTCGATCCGCCAGCCAGCCGCGCTCACGGGCACCGTCGGCGCGAAGCCAACCTACGGCGGCGTGAGCCGCTACGGTGCGATCGCGCTCGCCTCGTCGCTCGACCAGGTGGGGCCCTGCGCGCGCACCGTGCTCGACACGGCGCTGCTGCACGATGTCGTCGCCGGCCACGACCGCCACGACGCGACCTCGCTCAACCACGAGTGGCCCTCGATGGCCGCTGCCGCGCGCGGCGGTGTGGATCCGTCGACGCTCAAGGGCCTCCGCGTTGGCGTTGTGAAGCAGCTCCAGCTGCCCGGCATGCAGGCAGGCGTGAAGGCCCGCTTCGACGAGACCGTCGCGCTCCTCACCGCGCAGGGCGCTGAGGTCGTCGAGATCGACGCACCGCACTTCGAGTACGCGGTCGCCGCGTACTACCTCATCCTCCCCTCGGAGGCTTCGAGCAACCTCGCCAAGTATGACTCGGTGCGCTTCGGCCTCCGCGTCGAGCCCGAAGGCGGCGGCACGATCGAGAGCGTCATGAGCTCGACCCGTGGCGCGGGCTTCGGCCCCGAGGTGAAGCGACGCATCATCCTCGGCACGTACGCGCTCTCGGCTGGCTACTACGACGCCTACTACGGCAGCGCGCAGAAGGTCCGTACGCTCATCCAGCGCGACTTCGCGGCCGCCTTCAACCAGGTCGACGTCATCGTCTCACCGACGGCCCCGACGACCGCCTGGAACATCGGGCACGTGAATGAGGATCCGATGCAGGACTACCTCAACGACGCGACGACGATCCCCGCGAACCTCGCAGGGATCCCGGGCCTCAGCCTGCCGATCGGCACGGCGAGCGAGGACGGCCTCCCCGTCGGCCTGCAGCTCATGGCCCCCGCGTTCGAGGACGCCCGCCTGTACCGCGCGGCCGCGGCGATCGAGAGCCTCATCACCGAGCGCGACGGGAAGCCCTTCTGGGCGCAGTCGCCCTCCCTTGCATCGGCGACAACCGGAAAGGCAGCAGCGTAATGGCGAAGACGAAGCTTATGGACTTCGACAGGGCGCTCGAACTCTTCGAACCGGTCATCGGCCTCGAGGTGCACGTCGAGCTCAACACGAAGACGAAGATGTTCTCTTCGGCCCCGAACGTGTTTGGCTCCGAGCCGAACACGAACCTTGCGCCGGTCTGCCTCGGCCTCCCCGGCTCGCTGCCGGTCGTGAACGAGCAGGCGGTGAACTACTCGATCCGCCTCGGGCTCGCGCTCGGCTGCGACATCGCAGAGGTCTCCGGCTTCGCGCGCAAGAACTACTTCTACCCAGACATGGGCAAGAACTACCAGATCTCGCAGT
>JAGNOB010000246.1 GCA_017990305.1 Leucobacter sp. | reverse complement strand
TCGGCGCGACGACGAAGATGGACGGTTGCGCCGCGATCTACCCCGCCGTTTCGGCGATCTTCATCGCGCAGTTCTTCGGCATCGAGCTGTCGCTCGTGCAGTACCTCCTCATCGCACTCGTTTCGGTACTCGGTTCTGCCGCGACCGCCGGAACGACGGGCGCGACCGTCATGCTCACGCTGACACTGTCGACGCTCGGCTTGCCCCTCGAGGGCGTCGGGCTGCTGCTGGCCGTTGACCCGATCATCGACATGGGCCGCACCGCAGTCAACGTCGCCGGCCAGGCGCTCGTTCCCGCGATCGTCGCCAAGCGCGAGGGCATCCTCGATGAGGAGCTCTACAACGCGCCCCGCCAGGGCCTCGCGTTCGACAACACCGACACCGATAGCGACACAGAGGAGCCTGTCGGCGCCGAAGATGAGTTCGCGCAGGCGAAACTCTAACGCGCATGGGCGGCCTGACCGGCCGCCGTACTCGGCGCCAGCCCTGTCACCCGTGTTCCCCCGCGCACTCGCGCGGGGGAACACGGGTGTGATCAGGCAACACTTCGCCGATCACGGAGCAACACTGGACAGCTCGGCATCACCGGCTACGAGCTTTCTTGGGTCGAGCAGAAACACAGCGAACAGCGCGATGACGATCCCGCCGACCGCGATGAGCCCCTGTGACTCCTGCAGGAAGAGTGTGACGAAACCAAGCTTCGGCACGTTGAAGAGGACGCGACGGATGTCATCAGTCACGTACGGCTGAGGGTCATTCACACGGTTCGCGTCGCCCTTCAGTTCAAGCGCGGGGCTCCCGTCGATGGTGGGCAGGCCCACAACGCGGTGCGTCACGAGCCCAAGCCCCTTTGGCCGTGGCACGGTCACAACATCGCCAACCTCAAGGTCGGCGTATGCAACCGGCGTGATCAGGGCGACAGATCCCACGGGAAGCTCAGGCTCCATCGAGCCCGAGATCACAACCACTGGCCGCAGCCCGAACAGCATTGCGCCGGCGAATACGACCGCGCTCACGACGCCGAGTGCCGCAGCAGCGGTGAGGATCGTTCCCCGCACCCCGCCGAGGACACGTAACCAGACCGGCCACGGATGTGTGCTTTTCGCAGGTGCCGCTTCGCTGTTGATCACGGCGTCCGCCGCCGCGTGCCGCCTCGCCCCGCCCGTCATAGCCGCACGGATTCCGCGTCGAAACGCACCGCGAGGGCCGACTGGCCTCCGTTGAGCTCCTCGACTCCTGCTTCGTCGAGATACACGATGGTGAGTTCGAGACGTTCCTCGCTCCCGGCTGGCCCCGCAACATAAGCGTCTCCCTGCGAGAGCGGAGCTGCGTCGCGAGCGACGAGCTGACCGAGCGATCCACGGGCCTCCTCCCACGCGACGTCCGAGAACACTTCGACGCCCGAGACCTTTGCGGTAAATCGGAGGTGCGGCGTGATGTTCGGAGTACCGGGAGCTACGCTCCCGTCGCCGTTGCGGAGGACGACGCGAAAGCTCGTCGCAGCACCCAGTTTCGGCGTGTTGTTGAACACAGGGATTTCAGTGGTGAGCGCGTGCCCCGGGATCAGCTCCTGCGCGCCAGGCACCTCCCAGTCAAACCCATCGTCACCGTCTGCCTGTTCGACGGTGCCGCCGGGAACCACCACGCCGATGTCGAAAGCATGGGAAGAACCCACTCCAGCTGCTCCGACGTTGAGATTCGCCTCGTCAGAGAGCGCGGCCATGGTTGTCGCGGTCAAAGCCACCGCAACCCCCGCCCCTGCAAGACCCGCAACGCCCAGGATCGACGCGCGCCGTGAGAACCGCGACTGATTTTTCTTTCTCATTGTGCAATCACTTCCAGATTCCAACTCACCTGTCGATTGGTGCTTACGGTGCCAGTGGGCATGCCAATTGCTCCCTGCGGGTTATAGCCGCGCCCCCAGAACGTCCGGTCGCCCCGCTGCCAGATGTAATAACCCTGGCCCGCTCCGTATTGCCGCACATCTCTGTCAATGAGCGCAGGCATGGTTGGGAACTTTCCGTAGTCGTCGCTTGCGCCGTACCCCCAGAGTTCGTTCTTTCCGTTGAGCATCGCAACTCCGGTGAATCCGAATTGCATCGACACGATGCCATTCAAAGAGGGAATGACTGCCGGATCGATGGGAGCACCGCGCCCTGTGCGGCTCGCGTTGGTTCGCGACCAGCTCACGACCTGGCCATTAGACAGGATCGCTCCGCCCATGTTGATGCCACCGTCAACCGCCACAATGTACGGGTTCCCCTCGGCGACGTTGTTACGCATCCACGGAGCGAGCGCGCGCAAATACGTTGGGGTGGTTCCGGCGTTGTTGGTTCCATTGGGGAGACTGCTGCCGCCAGTGCCTCCCCAGTAATAGACGTCGCCGTTCTCGAGGATGACGAAGAAGTTCGTATACGCCCCCTTCAGGTAGATAGGACGGTTGCCCGCGACTGTGGGGTCGGGGAGACCGGCAAGCCGAGAGGCTCCCGCTCCCGGGCTTCCGCCGTACCCTGTCGGGTCGCCCCAGTGCCACACGGTGCCGTCGTCGCGGATGCCCGCCCCTGCGTACTCCGTTGATGAGATCGCAAGGATGCGGTCGAGCAATTCGCCCCTTCCATCCCACGGGGTTCCGATACGCACCTGCTTCGGATTTCCCCCGGGCTTGTTGCTATCTGTGCCGTCACGCTTGGGGCGGTCGCCCCACCCCCAAACCGTGCCGTCTTTGCTGAGGGAGTTCACGTTGTAGATGCCTCCGGTAATGCCAACCGTTTCGCCTTCAGGCAGGGGCACTCGCTGCGGCCCCACTCTGGTGCCCGCGCCCGGGGCGCCGCCGTTCATTTGCTTGTCCGTTCGACCCCACACGTACACATTGCCGTCGTTTCCGAGCCCTAGCCCGGTGTCTACCATGCGGGTGTTTTTCGAGATCCCCGGCTGGAAGGGTGGGGCAACCTGCGCGGGCACCTCGTCGGTCCTCGCGTGGGCTGTGTCTTTGTATCCCGCAGAGGTCGGAAGCGCGATAGCGACTCCGGCGACCGCCGCGACGGCCCCCATCGCCGCGATCGAACGCGCGAGCCACCGAACCGGGCGATTCTGGGTTTTCGTCATGAGCTTTTCTTCCTTCCGTGCATCGCCAGCACGAGTCCGCTGGCGACCCCAATTCCGGCGATCAGCGCCCAAAACAGCAGGTCTGATCCGGTGGTAGGGATCGTCGTCGGGTCTTTGGGGGTAACTTCGTCGGCTACACGAAACTCGAAGACCATATGCCCGGAGGCTGACTGATATTCGTTTCCTGCTTCGCGCGGGAGCGTGAGGGTGCCGGCGAGTCGATAGTCGCTGCGTGCGGGGAGCGCTGGGACCAAGATTGCGCTGTCAATGGAGTCTCCGGCGAGGCCGGAATAGATGACGTCGCCTGTCAGGGGATCGGTGAGTTCGAGTTCGAGCGGGTGTGCTCCACTAAACAGCCGGTCGGATTCGCCCTCGACGACGAGAGTGAGGGGGTAGTCGGTATCAGTGAGGTTTGAGACCGACATGTCCCACTCTGCAGCATGGCCGGGAGCCGGGACTGCAATCGAGACCCGTTGCGGCGTTGCTTCGATGAGATCGTCCGCTGCCATCGCCGCGCTCGGAGCGAACGCGAACACCCCCGCGAGCAGTACGGCGAGCACCGCCGGTAGTCGCCGCTTCATTGGGTCTCTCCTTCTGCTCTCAGCCCGAGTTGGGTTGCTGTGCCTGCGACTGAGACTCCTGCGCCTGGAGCGATGACGGCTTCGAGTCGAACGTCGACCGTTCCGCCCGGCTGCACGCCGGTCTCGGTGAGGTTGGCAGCGTTCACTTCGGCCGCGGTCGCGCCCGATATCGCGGGCTCTGGGCTCCCCTGCAGATACACAGTGAACAGCAGTCGTTCAAACAGCTCGGCCGCCGCTTGGGGATCGGGGTCGAATACCCTAATAGTGAGATCTCCGGGAAGCCCAGGGTCTCGATTCTCGAATCGCACTTCGAACGCGACCGGATCCGCCTCATTGAACGCCTGCCCCTGGGTGAGCGGTAGCAGCACCGCCTCCTCGGGGGTCACCGCGTCTTGAAGTTTGCCCGTTTCATCACGTACAGCGATGTCGAAGCGCCGCGGATCTCCGATGCCGTTGCCAAGGTTCAGCGTCGCCGCATCAGTGAAGTTCGCCACGGTGACCCCAACACCTGCAAAAAGGAGGATCCCCGCCGCAGCAATCACTCTGCGCGACCCGCTTCTGCGTTGGTGTGGTCTTCGGTTGTCCCTCACAGTGTCACCCCCTCAAAGTGGAAC
>JAGNOB010000245.1 GCA_017990305.1 Leucobacter sp. | reverse complement strand
GCCGTCCACACGGAACAGCTCGCGGGACACGAGCCCGCCAAGGTTCGCGAGTTCCTCATCGAGGGCGAGCAGGGCGGTCTCGAGGCTCGCGGTGGTGGTCTCGGGGTGGGTGGTGAACTCAATCATTTCGATGACAGACATCTGGATCCTTTCGGCGGTGCGCAGGCTAGTCCCTGCGATGTGCTTAACAACCATACTATTAACCACCTCACTAAATGTGCGCGACCCGCATCGATAGTCGCGGGAGGAGCGGAAGCGCCAAGTCAGCCTGGGATCGCTCGTGGCGACACGTCGCTGGTGCGGCCAGCACTCCGTACCCCGCTATCCTTGATCGGTGACAAGTTCGAGAGCAGAGACCGCGTATCAGCGTGCGGTGGCAGCGTTCAAGAACCCGACGCTCGATCTGCTGCACGGCAGGTACGCGCCCTTCGTGGTTTCGGTGCTGTCGGTGATGTTCTCCGCGGAGCGGGCGAGCGTGCCGATCTCCGACGCGCACGTCGAGGTGGGCACCTTCGTCGAAGAGCTGCGAGCCGCGGGCTACGACCGTGACGACCGGACGCTGCCTAACGGCTCAGGCCGTGACATCTGCCGGTACTGGGCGCGCGTCGGTTGGCTCGTGCCGCAGATCAACGACGGCGTCGAGCTGTACAAGCTGTCGGCGCAGGCAGTCGGGGCGCTCGAGGTTGCCGGCCGCGCCGGTGGTGGCCGGGCGAAGGTGTCGCGTTCGCGCGTGCGAACGCTCCTCGAGTCGGTGGAGCAGCTCACGCAGAGCGCCGAGACCGACCCGCAGATCAGGCTCGCACGGCTTCGTGAAGAACGGGCGACGCTCGATGCCGAGATCGCGATGATCGAGGCGATCGAGGCCGAAGAAGGCGAGCTCGATCCCATCGACGATGATCAGCTGCTCGAAGACACCGAGAACGTGCTGCACCTCTCGCGAGAACTGCCCGCGGACTTTGTGCGCGTCGCAGAATCGATCAACGCGATGCAGCGGGACGTCCTGGCCCAGCTGCGCCGCGACGAGCGGCCCGCGGGGGAGGTGCTCCGCGAGTACTTGCACCGCGGCGAGCACGTCATGGAGGCGACGCCCGAGGGGCGGGCCTTCGCCGGCGCGCTCGAACTCATCGGCGACCCCGAGCACATCGACAACCTGACGGAGCAGTTGCAGAATCTGCTCGGGAAGCCCTTCACCCGTCATATGAGCGCGGAGCAGCGAAATGATCTGCGGGCGATCGCGAAGCGCGTCGAACAGGGCGTTGAAGAAGTGCTTGGCGCGCAGCGCCGCGCCTCACACGTGATCACGACGCAGGTGCGCACGCACGACCCGATCCGCGACCGTGAGGTTGATCACCTGCTGCGCAGCGTCATGGCTGGCCTGCAGGCGTGGGTGCCCGAGTCGAAGGCGGGGGATCGCATCGATCCGCTGCGGAGCCTCCCCACCGCCGGCATCGGCCACCTCAGGCAGACCGTGAGTGATCCGCGGCCGCCGAACGTGCCCGCGCCGCTGCGCGACGCGACCGACGCCGTCCAACGTGCGGAATTCGAAGACGCTGACACTCGGGCCTGGGGCGGCCCAAATTACACGGAGCTCGAGGACTACGTCGCAAGCATCGAGGGCGACCAGTTTGACCTCGCCACCGCATTCGCGGGAATCGACAGCGACGCAAACCGCCGCCCCGCCGACCTGCTCGGCCTCCTCGAAATCGCACACCGCAACGGCCTCACCGAAAGCGGCGAGGTCTCGGTCGCCCTGGCCCTGCGCCCCGACGGGACCACCCGCCGGTTCGCCTTCGGCGCGGTGACCGCGCGCACACTGAAAGTTGACACGCATGACTGAACAGCCTGAACCGAACGGCGCCCCGTTTGTTGCGCCCGTCGCGATGGAGAACGACCCCGAGGAGTATTTCGCGGGCGATCGCGGCGTGCTCGAACCTGCAGTGCGCCGGGTGCTCGTGCGCCTGCTGCAGCGCCGCGTCATCTTCGCAGACAAGCACAGCGACGAGTGGGCGGTGCTGCTCGAAAACCAGCAGGTCATCGAGTCGCGCCTGCACGACCTGTTCGTGCGGCTCATCGTCGACCCAGAGCGCGGTGTCGCCTACAAGCAGCAGGTGCGCTCCGAAGAACTCGAGGTGCCGGTGCTGCTCCGCGACGAGTCGTACAACCGGGCCGAGACGCTCGTGCTCGTCTACCTCCGCACCGTCTATCAGCGCGAGTCGACGGCCGGGGAACTCGCGGTGCGGATCGACGTCGAAGAGATCGAGCAGACAGTGCTCAGCTACTTCAACGAGCACGAGGGGAGCCCCGCTGCCAGGCAGAAGACTGTGCGCAGCGCGCTTGGCCGCCTCCGCCAAGAGGGCATCGTCGAGGAAGAGACCGAGGGGCGCTTCACGATCACCCCACTCGTCGAGGTCGTGCTGAGCGCCGACAGGCTGCGCGAGCTGCAGGGCTGGCTGCGCGAGCAGACCGCACAGGCGGTTGTTCCCGCTCCCGCGGTAGCGGATCTTGAAGCCGATACCACCGACTCCACCGACACCACTGAACAGGATCACGAGGGCGCATCAGCATGACCATGCTCGACACACTGTTTGGACTGATTCCCGCTGCTTCTCGTGGGCAGCAGTGGATAGCCGACGAGTTGCAGCTCGTGAACTGGGGCGGCTACGACGGCGCGCACCGCGTGAAGTTCTCGCCGAACGCGACGCTGTTCTGCGGCGGCTCGGGCTCCGGTAAGTCAACCCTGATGGACGCGTACATCGCGCTCATGATGCCGCATACGACACCCTTCAACGGTGCCTCGAACGGCGGCGTCTCGGGCCGCTCGCGCGGCGAGGAGCAGCGCAACATCCTCTCGTACGGCCGCGGCAAGCTCGACGAGTCCCGCACTGACGAGGGCACGCACGTGCGCGTGCTCCGCGGTGATGGCGAGGACACGTGGACAGCGATCGCGATGACGTGGACCGACCACGACGGCTCGCAGTTCTCGGCCGTGCGGGCCTGGTACATTCCGGCGACCGCGCGCATCATCGAAGACACGGTGCGCGTGCGCGCGACCTGCGACGGGCCGCTCGACCTCAGCGCGCTGGAGGCCGCTGCCGGCCAGCGCCTGAGCGACTCGGCGGTGAAGGCCGCTGGCCTCGAAACCTTCTCGACCGATAGGGAGTTCTCGGCGAAGATCCACGCCGTGCTCGGCATTGGCGCTGCCGGTGCCGGCTCGAAGGCGATGAGCCTGCTCGCGCGTATCCAGGCCGGCCAGCAGATCACCACTGTCGACGAGCTCTACAAGCGGATGGTGCTCGAGGAGCCAGACACCCTCGGCACGGCCGACGCCGTCGTCGCGCACTTCGACGAGCTCGAAGACACCCGCCTGCGCATGGTCACCGCGCAGCGCCAGGTGCGCGCGCTGAGCCCGATCCGCGACATGCGCGGCAGGATCACCGCTGCCGCCGACCAGCTGCGGCTCATTGACGAGATCGGGCGCTTTGCAGACCCGGCCTCGCTCTCTGCACTCTGGCGGAACACTCGCAGGCTGTCGCTGCTGCGCGACGTCGAGGCTGAGCTGCAGCAGGAGAAAGCGAACGCTGACCAGGAAGTGCGCACGCAGCAGGCGCTCGCCTCTGCCGTTGAGGCTGAGCGCGACGGGCTGATCGAGGTGCTGCGCAACTCGGGCGGCGACCGCATCGAGCGCGCCGAGCGCGACCTCTCGATCGTCGAGAAGCGGCTGGAGACCGTGCGGGAAGCCAGGCGCCGGTTCGATGAGGCTGCCGAGCAGCTCGGCGTTGAAGTAACGACCGAGAAGGCGTTCCGCTCTCTCGTTGCCCGAGCCCAGAAGGCACTCGCTGACCCGAAATCGAAGGCGACCGTACGCGACGGCTACGCTGATGCGCGCGGAGCGACCAACGCGCTGCGGGCGCAGGTGGCCGAGCTCACCGCCGAGCGCGGCCGCGCGGCCGGGCTGCGCGGCAACATTCCGAGTCACCTGCACGAGGCACGCGAGGTGCTCGCGCGCGCGGCAGGGCTCACCCCCGAAGAGTTGCCGTTCGTCGGCGAGCTCGTCGAGGTGCGCACTGAGTTCGAGCCTTGGCGTGAGGCGTTCAACCTCGCGCTCGGCGGCTTCGCGACGACGCTGCTCATCGACGACGGGCTGCTGCCCGTGTTCCGTGCCGCGATCAACGAGCTACGGATGCCGACGCGCCTCCGCTACGAGGGAGTTCCAACCGGGCTGCGCCGCACCGCCCGCCTCGACCCCGCCGGTCTTCCCGGCAGGCTCGACGTGCGCGACACACCCTTCACCGGGTGGCTCGA
>JAGNOB010000244.1 GCA_017990305.1 Leucobacter sp. | reverse complement strand
CAGACGAAGGCAATGCCGCAGCTGCTCGGCGAGGTGCGCGACCTCATCGCAGCCGCGTGGGCTGATCCTCCCGACACTCACGTCGCCTGAGCGCGCTGCGCGCTCGGAGCAACTCAAAACAATAGGATCGTAGAGACATCTCGTAGGAAGAAGGAGCACCCGTGGCCGGACACTCCAAGTGGGCAACCACTAAGCACAAGAAGGCAATTCTCGATTCGCGTCGCGCGAAGGCGTTTGCGAAGTACATTAAGGTGATCGAGGTCGCCGCCAGGATCGGCGGGCCTGACATGGCCGGCAACCCGGCGCTCTCTGAGGCCGTTCACAAGGCGAAGAAGAACTCGGTTCCCGGAGACAACATCGATCGCGCCATCAAGCGCGGTGCTGGTCTCACGGGCGAGTCGATCGAGTACTTCAGCACCATGTACGAGGCGTACGGCCCGAACGGCGTCGCCCTCATGGTCGAGTGCCTCACTGACAACAAGAACCGTGCTGCGGCCGAGGTGCGCACAGCGCTCAGCCGCAACGGTGCGACCCTTGCCGACCCCGGAAGCGTTGCGTACAACTTTGAGCGCAAGGGCGTCATCACTGTTCCCGCAGAGGGTACAACTGAGGATGATGTGCTCATGGCCGTGCTCGAAGCGGGTGCGGAAGAGGTCAACCCGACACCGAACGGCGAAGCGTTTGAGGTCATCACCGATGCGTCTGACCTCGCTTCGACCCGCGGCGCGCTCGTAGACGCAGGGATCGACTACGACTCGGCTGAGGCCGAGTTCGTGCCGAACCTGAAGGTCGAGATCGACGCGGACACCGCGCGCAAGGTGTTCCGGATCATCGACGCCCTTGAGGACAGCGACGACGTACAGAACGTGTACGCGAACTTCGACCTCACTGATGCAGTCCAGGCGGAACTCGCCGACGACGAGTAGCTGATGCGGGTCATCGGGATTGACCCGGGGCTCACGCGTCTCGGTATCGGGATCGTGAGCTCCGAGGGCTCCCGAAAACTCAGCTTCGAACACGTGGAGGTGCTCACGAGCCCCGCGGGAGCAGAGCTGCCAGCCAGGCTGCACCAGCTCGGCACGGGCATCGAGCGGCTGCTTGACGGCGAAAAGCCCGACGCAATCGCGATCGAGCGCGTGTTCGCGCAGCAGAACCTGCCGAGTGTGATGGGCGTCGCGCAGATAAGCGGAATCGTCATGTACCTTGCGCAGGCACGCGGCATCCCCGTCGCCATGTACACGCCGAACGAGGTGAAGGCGTCAGTAACCGGCTACGGCGCAGCCGACAAAGCACAGGTGACGAACATGGTCACCCGCTTGCTCGGCCTTGCTGCGCCGCCACGGCCAGCCGATGCCGCCGACGCCCTCGCCCTCGCAATCGTGCACGCCTGGCACTTGGGCCGTGGTGGGGCTCCCGACAGGCAGCGGGCAAGCGTTGCCCCGGCTGGCGAGACGCCCGCGCAACGTGCGTGGCGAGAAGCAGAGTCGAGGGGCGGCCGACGCCGGAGCGGGCCTCGCGGCTAGCCCAGGCCGCTGTCGGTGGAGTGGGAGATAATGGTTTCGTGCCCCTCTACCGTGAACAAGGCGTTGTACTGCGCACCCAGAAACTGGGCGAAGCAGATCGCATCGTGACGCTGCTCACGGGCGGTCGCGGCGTGCTTCGAGCAGTAGCGAAGGGGGTCAGGCGCACCTCGTCGAAGTTCGGTGCACGGCTCGAACCCTTCATGGTCGCCGACGTCCAGTGCTACGAGGGCCGCACGCTCGACACGATTACCCAGGCTGTGACTCTTGGCTCGTACGGGCCGCAAATCACGGCCGACTATGACCGCTACCGTGCTGGGAGCGTTATGGTCGAAACCGCCGATAGGCTCGCCGAAGGCGGGCCGTCTCGCGAGTTGTATACCTTGCTCGTCGGCGCACTACGCACCCTCGCGGCGGGGAAGATCCCTGCCGATCTCGTCCGTGATGGGTATTTGCTCCGAGCGATGGCGAGCGCTGGCTGGACGCCGGGCTTCGAAGACTGCGTGCGCTGCGGCGCGCCAGGGCCGCACACGGCTATCTCAGTGCAGCTCGGGGGCGTCGTCTGCGATGTGTGCCGGCCAGCGGGCTCACCGCGCCTCGATCCCTCGAGTGTCGACCTGCTGCGCGCGTTGCTCGCCGGTGATTGGGAGGCGACGCTCGCAAGCGGTGAACGGGAGCGCGGGCAGGCTGCAGGCATCGCCGCAGCATATACACAGTGGCATCTTGAGCGCGGCCTGCGCTCCTTCACCATGCCTCAGCTCTAGAATCGATCTCATGTCAATCGCCCCAGAAAAGCTTGTCCCTATCGATTGGACGGGGGAGCAAGCCCCGACATTTACGGGTCCCGCGCCGAAGCACGTAGCGATCGTCATGGATGGCAACGGGCGGTGGGCGAACCAGCGCGGCCTACCTCGCGTCGAGGGCCACAGGATGGGGGAGCAGGTGCTGCTCGATGTCGTGGCTGGAGCTATCCAGGCCGGGGTCACCCACCTCAGCGTGTATGCGTTCTCGACAGAGAATTGGCGGCGGTCGCCAGACGAGGTTCGGTTCCTTATGGGCTTCAACCGCGACGTGCTGCGCAGGCGCAGGGAACAGCTCAGTGCTTGGAACGTGCGCATGCGGTGGGCTGGTCGTAGACCGCGTCTGTGGGGCTCGGTGATCAAGGAGCTGAAGACCGCCGAGGCGTACACTGCGCATAACACTGGCCTCACCCTGACGATGTGTGTGAACTATGGCGGACGCAACGAGATCACGGACGCCATGCGCCGCATTGCGGCCGAGGTGGCGGCCGGAAGACTCTCTCCGAACGGCATCTCCGAACGCGTCATCGAAAAGCACCTGTACGTGCCAGAACTCCCGAACGTAGACCTGTTCATCCGCAGCTCCGGCGAACAGCGCACGAGCAATTTCATGCTCTGGCAGTCCGCCTACGCGGAAATGGTGTTCCTTGATCAGCTGTGGCCTGACTTCTCCAGGCGGGATCTTTGGGAGGCGATCCAGATCTATCACGATCGCGATCGACGCTTTGGCGGGGCCGTAGACAAGCCCTCACAGCGCTGAGCCGCCGAGGGGCCGCTGATCTGCGAGAATAGACGGGTCATGACTACCTCCACGCTTCCCGGATCTCGCCTGAAGATCGGCCCGCTCGAACTCGACGTGCCGGTCATTCTCGCCCCGATGGCCGGCATTACGAACACCGCCTTCCGCAGGCTCTGCCGCGAGTACGGCGCTGGCCTGTACGTCAGCGAGATGATTACGAGCCGTGCGCTCGTCGAACGCACCCCAGCCTCGCTGCGTCTCATCAAGCACCACGAGAGCGAAACACCGCGCTCGATCCAGCTGTACGGTGTCGATCCGAAGACCGTTGCGGAGGCCGTTCGCTTCCTCGTCGACCAGGATCTTGCCGACCATATCGATCTGAACTTCGGCTGCCCGGTACCGAAGGTGACCCGGAAAGGTGGGGGAGCCGCACTGCCGTGGAAGAGCGATCTGTTCCAGGCGATCGTCGAGGGAGCTGTGCAGGCCGCGGGCGATATCCCGCTCACTGTGAAGATGCGCAAGGGCATCGATGCGGATCACCTCACGTTCCTTGACGCCGCCCGCGCAGCAGAGGGCGCGGGCGTCGCAGCGATTGCGTTGCACGGCCGCACCGCCAACGAGTTCTACTCGGGTACCGCGGACTGGGGAGCGATCGCGGAGCTCAAGCAGGCGATCACCAGCGTCCCGATTCTCGGCAACGGCGACATCTGGTCTGCGGAGGACGCGATTCGCATGGTGCACGAGACCGGCTGCGATGGCGTTGTCGTTGGCCGCGGCTGCCTTGGACGGCCCTGGCTCTTCGGAGATCTCGCAGCCGCGTTTAAGGCCGAGCAGGGCGAACTGTCCCAGGAAGAGGCTACGGCCGCGATTGCGAAGCCGGGTCTCGGCTTCGTGATGGATGCCATGCGACGCCACACCGAGTTGCTCGTCGAATTCTTCGACGGCGATGAGTCGCGCGCCTGCCGTGACATTCGCAAACACGTCGCCTGGTACTACAAGGGCTACGGGGTCGGCGGCGACACTCGCCGTGCCCTAGCGGCGGTCGAGTCGCTCGAACAGCTCGACGAGATTTACGAGACGATGGACGCCTCGCTTCCGTACCCGGGTGTGGGCGCGGAAGGCCAGCGCGGGCGAGCAGGAAGCCCGAAGCAGCCGAAGCTCCCCGACGGCTGGCTCAACTCCCGCGACAGCGCGCACATTGATTACGCTGAGCTTGCCGAGGCCGAGCGTGACGATTCAGGTGGATAGC
>JAGNOB010000242.1 GCA_017990305.1 Leucobacter sp. | reverse complement strand
CGATCCGGTCGAGGCGCGAGCGAGAGAGGTCGCGCAGGGCGCGGCCCGATCCCTCACCGAACTCGGTGTGGATCGAGACCGGGCCCTCACGCTGATCGGCGACGCATACGCCGCCCTATAGTGCGGCCGTGCTAGCGCTCGACAGGGTCAGTTGCCCCCGTCCGCAACCAGCGCAGTTCCGCTCGGGTCGGCAGCGACTCCCAGTCGCCGACACCGGTGCAGGCAAAGGCGCCACACTCGACTGCGGTTGCCAGGCACTGCTGTGTGGATTCGCCGCTCACGTGTTCTGAAAGCCAGCCCGCGACGAACGCGTCGCCCGCCCCGACAGTGTCCACGACATCGACGCTGATCGCGGGCAAGTGCAGTCGCAGGCCGTCACGCGTCGCCACGGTAGCACCGGCCGCCCCCTGCTTCACGACAACCGTCGACGCGCGCCCGAGCGCCAACAGCGCGTCGAGCTGGCGATCCACCACGCGCTCCCCGACGAGGAGTTCGGCCTCGTCCTCTCCCGCGAAAATCAGGTCAGCTCGGCGTGCGAGTTCCCCGTACACGGCACCCGCTTCCGCGGCTGATTTCCACAGCGACGTGCGGTGGTTCACGTCGAACGATACTTCTCGTCCGGCCGCGAGCGCCGCGTCAATTGCAACGTGCAGTGCGGCCGTTGGCGCGTCGCCGAGTCCTGCTGTGATTCCGGTCACGTGCAGCACGCGCGAGCTTGCGATCGCGGCCGCGCGAACGTCGCCCGGGTGTAGTCGGCTGCCGGCCTGCCCTTTACGGTAGTAGCCGATGCGGCTTTGACCTGGGAACGGTCGCTCCTTGAGCATGAGCGCGGTGGGCATCTCCTCGTCGCGGACCTCGTAGCTGTGTACGCGTTCGGCTCGAAGCTCGCGCAGGATCAGCTCCGCGATTGGGTCACTACCGAGTTTTCCCATCCACGCGGCGCGTCCGCCGAGGCGGGAGACACCGATGGCGACGTTGCTTTCTGCCCCGCCGAACGAGAGCTGCATGGTGCTGCCGTAGCGCAGGCTGCCGTGATCCTGCGCGGTGAGCAGCGCGAGGCTCTCACCGAGTGTGAGAATGTCGTGGGTCGCGATGGCCCCATGGTGTCGCTCAGTCATGTGTTCCTAAAAGCTGTGCTGCGGCTGCTCGTTCTGCGACGGTGTCGGTGTCGGGCTCCGCGAGAATCCAACTGCCGCTCGCGGCAAACACCGCCGAGTGCGCGAGATAATCGGCGACGTTGTCGGGGCCTACTCCCCCTGAGGGCATGAAGCTCATGTCGCGATAGACGTCGGCGTAGGCGCTGAGCAGCTTCAGCCCACCAAAGTTGCCGGCGTGGAAGAGTTTCACGCGGCGCAGCCCGAGCGCTCGCGCCTCCTGCACCTCCGTGGGCGTGATGACGCCTGGCACAACCGGCATGCCGGCAGCGGTGACGTAGCGCACGACATCAGGGGTGAGACCGGGAGTGACGACGAACGTCGCGCCGGCGTCGAGAGCCTGCCTGGCCTGCTCGACGTCGAGCACGGTGCCTGCGCCGACAGCGAGGTCTCCTCGTTCGGAGAAGCGCCTGAGCGCGGCGAGACCCAGCTCGCCGCGCAACGCGACCTCGACTATGGGGAGCCCACCGCGTACGAGGCCTTCACCCATTGCTTCGACGTGATCAATGTCGGCAACGGACGCAAGGGGCACGACCGGGTAGCCGAGAAACCCTTGCCCGGGGCCGGTCATCGTCCGAGCCATCCACCGTCAACCGGCAGCACCGCGCCTGTGACGTAATCTGCCGCGCGGCTGGCGAGGAACACGGCGGCTCCCCCGAGGTCTGCGGCCTGTCCCCAGCGACCTGCCGGAATGCGTTCGAGGATCGAAGCCGCACGCTGTGGGTCGTCACGCAGCGCCTCCGTATTGTCGGTCGCGATGTAGCCTGGCGCAATTGCGTTGACGGTGACGCCCTTGTCGGCCCACTCGTTCGAGAGGGCCCGGGTGAGGCCGAGGATCGCGGACTTCGCGGCGGTGTATCCGGGCACGTTAATGCCGCCCTGGAAGCTCAGCAGGCTCGCGGTGAAGATCACTTTGCCGCGGCCGCGTTTGATCATCTCGGCACCGACCTGCTGCGTCAGCGCGAACTGGCTGTTGAGGTTCACGTCGATGACTTCGTCCCACCACTCGAGCGGGTGCTCTGCGGCGGGCGCACGACGGATCGTGCCCGCGTTGTTCACGAGGATGTCGGCGCGGGGGCCGACATCCTCAGCGAATGCCTGCACTGCGTTACGGTCGCGGAAGTCGATCGCGCGCGGTTCAAACTGGCGCCCGAGATCGCGGACGCGCTGCTCGATGGCGCTCCCCTCGAGCTCCTGCGTCGCGGAGGCGGCGATGATGTTCGCGCCAGCGCTGGCGAGTGCTTCGGCCATCGCAAAACCGATGCCGCGGCGTGCGCCGGTGACAACTGCCGTCTGGCCAGTGAGATCAAACATGTCAATCATGGTCTGTGGTTCCTTGCTTCGCGGTTAGTTCTGTACGTCGATGAGCACCTTGAGTGCTCGGGCGTCGGTGAGGTCGTCGAAGGCGAGCTTCGTGTCGGCGAGCGGGACTCTCCGGGTGATGAGTTCATCGGCCGGGATCTGGCCCGATGCAAGCACCTCGATTGCGCGGTCGAAATCCTCACGCTCGTAAACGCGGGCCCCGAGCAATTCCAGCTCGCGCCAGAAGACGCGGTGCAGGTCGATGGGCACCGGCTGCGGATGGATCGCGACCATGACGACCCGACCGCGGGTGCGGGCGAGGCGTGGCGCTTCGAGGGCGGTCGGCGCGATACCCGCGACCTCGAACACGACATCAGCGCCGGCCCCGTCCGTCGCTTCCTCGACGACCTCGGCGAGGTTTTCGTCGATCGGGTTCACGACCCGCGCGCCGTGCCGCTCCGCGAACGCTCGGCGATCCGCATTGGGCTCGGCGAGAATCACGGACGCTCCAGCGCCGCGGGCGACGAGCGATATGAGCTGCCCGATCGGCCCGCCGCCGATGATGACGGCGGTCTCCCCCGCGATGAGACGTGAGCGGCGTACGTCGTGCGCGGCGACCGCAAGCGGTTCGATGAGCGCAGCGTGGTCGAGCGCGAGCCCCGCGGGCAACGGCACGACCACCGACTCGGGGACGACCCAATACTGCTGCATCGCTCCGGTAGTCTCGATGCCGACGAAGTCGAGGTTTTGGCAGATGTGTTGGTGGCCCGCGAGGCACGCAGGGCACTCCCCGCACCAGTCGAGCGGCATCACCGTCGCGCCATCGCCGGGCGCTACTGACGTGACGCCGACGCCGACCGCGTCGACGGTGCCACTCATCTCGTGCCCGATCGCCTGCGGCACGCTCACTCGATGATCCATATTGCCGTGCAGGATGTGCAGGTCGGTGCCGCAAATGCCACAGAACGCGACCTTGATCCGCACTTCGCCTTCTCCAGGCTCAGGGATCGGGTTCTCGACGACGGCGATGTCCCCGCCGCCAATGTACTGGGCTGCTCGCCCGCCACCAGCGTAATTCCGTCGTTCCATCCGGGTGCCCTCTTCTCTGAAGTTTCTTAGCCTGCACGGTGACATTTCACTTTGAATGGAACCGTGTTCCAGATAATGTACCATCAGACAGAACACAGTTCCATTTGCACGTAACTTGCCGAGGCACACCCTGTCGGCCGGACACTCGAAGCACCGCGCAAGGAGACCCCGATGAGCGTTCTGGCGGGGCAACGGGCCAGGCCGTATGCTCGGGCAGCAGAACGCAGTAGTGTTGAGAACGTTTGACGAAAGGCACACGAATGGAAGACCCCAGTCAGGCAGCGGATCAGCGCCCCGCGCAGCCACCGAGTGCGAGCAAACGGACACTAGACGTTCTCGAAGCAGCTGTGATGAATGAGCGCTTCACCGACATTGTCGATGAAGCAGGCCTTCCGAAGTCAACCGTGCACCGCCTGCTCGGCCTGCTCGTGGAGGCAGAATTCATTACCGGAGATGCCGAGCTCGGCTACCGTGCCGGGCGGCGGTTCATGACGTTGGCCGGACGCGCGCTCTCGGACCTCGACATCGCCGCCCTCGCGCAGCCAATCGTTGACGAGCTCGTCGCCGACGTCGATTGCACCGTTCACGTGGGCGCGGTGACGGGCGACGAGATGGTGTACATCATCCGCACCGACTCCTCCAAGCCATACCGAATGCGGTCACGCGTTGGTCTCTCGATTCCAATGCACTCCACCGGCATGGGAAAGGCTGTCCTCGCGCACCGCAGCGCCGACGATGTTCGCGGCTACGCAGAGCGCACCGGC
>JAGNOB010000243.1 GCA_017990305.1 Leucobacter sp. | reverse complement strand
CTCAAAGGGGGTTCACATCTGTGCGCGCCCGAGTACTGCTTTCGCTATCGACCGGCGGCTCTTTCGGAGCAGACCGAGGACTCCGCCGCGAGCCACATCGGGTTTCGATGCGCCGCGAACGTGTGACACAGAAGCCCGAGGCTTGACGGCGGCCGCATTTCGGGAAGTTGCCATGGCCTCATCGAGGTCGGCTCCGCAGGTCACGTCGCTTGATCTTGCCCGTGAGCGTTTTCGGGAGTTCGTCGATGAATTCCACACGGCGCGGACTCTTGTAGGCGGCGAGCCGGTCATGCGCGAACGCGACGAGCTCCTGCTGTGTCGTGCGCATCCCCTCCCGCAACGACACATACGCGAGCACGGCCTCGCCGCGATAGTCGTCGGGTTCGCCGACCACCGCGACTTCCCGCACCGCTGGGTGCTCGTAGAGCACATCCTCGACCTCTCGGGGCCACACCTTGTAACCGGAGCTGTTGATCTGATCCTTGATCCGGTCGATGAGGAAGATCCAACCGTCTTCGTCAACGATGGCGATATCCCCGGTGAGCAGTCGTCCCTCTGGAAACGTTTCTGCTGTCGCTCCCGGTTCCCGCCAGTAGCCGCTGGCGAGCTGCTCACCCGACAATTCGAGCTCCCCAGCGGTCCCGGGCGGAACCTCGTTGCCGTTGTCATCGAGGATGCGGATTGAGACTCCCGCCATTGTCCTTCCCACAGACAGCGTGCCGGTCGGCGCGTGCACTGGCGCCCGTTCACCGATTCCAACACCAATGATGCCCGCGTTGGACTCGGTGAGGCCGTACCCGTTGAGGATGTAGTGGCCGAATCGCTCCTCGAACGCGGTGACCTTTGCAGGTGGGACCGGGGCGCCGCCCGTGAATAGCTGACGCACCGAAGCGAAGTCTTCACGGGTAGCGTTCGGCAGCTCGTAGAGTGCCGTGTACATGGTGATGGGCGCGATGGCGACGGTCACCCGGTGACGCGTGAAGGCCTCGAGTGCAACATCCGGGCGGGGTCGGTTTAGGAACACCAGGCAGCTGGGGGAGACAAGCGTGCCAATGCCAATGATCACGGAACCGGTGATGTGGAAGAGCGGTGCCAGCGCGAGGATCCGGTCGTCGGCGTTTAGCCCACCCCAACTGATGAAATGGAGGGCGACGAGCAGCACGGAGCGGTGGGTGGTCTGTGCACCCTTGGGCGGGCCTGTGGTGCCTGACGTGTAGCTGAGCATCGCTATGTCGTTTGCCGCGCGTGGCACCGGGCTAAGCCGCTCGCCGGTGAAGTGCGCGAGGTCGCTGGCCATTTCGCCCAGCACAAACGGGAGGTCGGTCATGGGTGATGGGGCGGGTTCGTCGGTGCGCGGCGGAAACACGCGGGGGTCGTCTTCGTGCTGGAATTGCCGGTCGTCTGCTGTCAGTACCCATGCAAGGTCTGTTCCAGGTGCTGCCTCCGTTGCAAACCCCACGGCTTCCGGGGCGCAAATCAGGCCGACAGCGCCCGAGGAATTGAGAACAGTGTGGAGTTCGCGCGTGCGGTACATGGGGTTCATCGGCACCACGACCCCACCGACACGCCAAATAGCAAGCATTGCGATCGGAAAATGCGGGATGTTCTGCAGCGAGACGGCGACGCGATCTCCGGCGCGAACGCCACGGTTCGTCAGCGCTGCGGCGAGAGCGCAACTCAGATCATCAACTTCCGCTGCCGACATGGTGCGATCGAAGTACGTAATGCACGGCGCGTCGGGCGCTCTGCCGACTCGGCGTTGCCACGATTCGGTGATCGTGTCCGGGACATCGGTTGGGAACTGTGAAACGGGCGGTTGCGAGTTCATTTGGAGACCCCATCGTCGTGATAATCGTGGCTGTCGTGCGCATCCATGATTGGCCAAATTGCAAACATACGTGAGTGTTTGCACTCTAAGACACGCGCTTGCGAATCGCAAGGGTTCTGGACGCGGCACTGCGGCAGGGCTCCAAGGAAAGTGCGGCCGACGCCGATAGGATAGGAGCATTCAATTGGCCGAGTGAAAGGCGGGCACAGTGACCTACGTGATTGCTCTTCCGTGCGTGGATTTGAAGGACCGTGCCTGCGTTGACGAGTGCCCGGTCGACTGCATCTATGAGGGCGACCGGATGCTGTACATCCATCCAGACGAGTGCGTTGACTGTGGGGCTTGCGAGCCGGTATGCCCGGTAGAGGCGATTTACTACGAAGACGATCTCCCCGGGGAGTGGTCGGAGTATTACAAGGCCAATGTCGAGTTCTTCGACGAGATTGGCTCGCCCGGAGGCGCAGCAAAGGTGGGCGTGTACGACTTCGACCACCCGATCATTGCGGCCCTCCCGCCGCAGGAGCAGTAGCCCGGCGCTTCGCTGGCCGCGTGCCGCCAACGGCTCGGGACACGCCGAAGTCTGGGTGCGGAAAGTGCGAATTTTGTTTGATGTCAAAGTACTTTCTGTCAGAAACCGGCATGAATGAGCCAATTGGTGCGGGAGCGCCCAGTTTGGAGGTAGGGTGAAAAAGATCGCTGCCCACATCTTGGGGCGTGCTCGAACGGACCTCACGAGGAGATGACGTGACTGATACACCTGCGGCTCAGGCCACCGCCAAGCTGAGCTTCCCCGGAGGATCCGCTGAGTTCCCAATCATCCCTTCGGTTGATGGGCCCGACGCAATTGATCTCAGCTCGCTCACCAAGCAGAGCGGCTACACCGGGCTCGACTATGGCTTCGTGAATACGGCCTCGACGAAGTCCGAGATCACGTACATCGACGGCGAGGCTGGCATCCTCCGCTACCGCGGATATCCCATTGACGAACTCGCGCAGGCTTCGACCTTCCTTGAGGTTGCCTACCTGCTCATCTATGGCGAGCTCCCCACAGCGGACGAGCTCGCGGGCTTCGACAATGAGATTCGCCGCCACACGCTGCTGCACGAGGACATGCGGTACTACTTCGAGGGTGTGCCGCACACCGCACACCCGATGGCAGTGCTCTCCGGCGGCCTGCAGACGATGTCGACCTACTACGAAGACTCGCTCGACACTGCGGTGCCCGAGTTCGTTGAGGTGAACACGATCCGGCTGCTCGCGAAGCTTCCCGTGCTTGCTGCTTACGCGCACAAGAAGTCGATCGGCCAGGCGTTCCTGTACCCGGACAACAATTTGAGTTTCGTCGAGAACTTCCTTCGACTGAACTTCGGCAATAAGGCCGAAAAGTACGAGATGAACCCCGTGCTTGTTGACGCGCTCGACAAGCTCCTCATCCTTCACGCTGATCACGAGCAGAACGCTTCGACCTCGACCGTGCGTCTCGTCGGCTCGACCGGCGCGAACATGTTCTCCTCGATCTCAGCTGGCATCAACGCGCTCTCCGGTCCGCTGCACGGCGGCGCAAACGAAGCAGTGCTCGACATGCTCGCCCAGATCCGTGACTCAGGTCAGAGCGTTGAAACCTTCGTGGAGAAGGTGAAGAACAAGGAAGATGGCGTGAAGCTTATGGGCTTCGGGCACCGCGTGTACAAGAACTACGATCCGCGCGCCCGCATCGTCAAGGACAGCGCGGCGAAGGTGCTCGAAGAACTCGGTGTGAACGATCCGCTCCTCGCCCTCGCTCAGGAGCTCGAGCAGATCGCGCTCGAGGACGACTACTTCAAGGAGCGCAAGCTCTACCCGAACGTCGATTTCTACACCGGCGTGATTTACAAGGCCATGGGCTTCCCGACGCGTATGTTCACGGTGCTGTTCGCAATCGGCCGACTCCCCGGCTGGATCGCGCAGTGGCGCGAGGCTCGACTCGATCCGCAGACTAAGATCGGCCGTCCGCAGCAGCTCTACTTGGGCTCACCGGAGCGCCACCTCGGCCGCTAGGCATTGATGGGATGGCCCCGTGGCGAGCAGTTGCGCTCCACGGGGCCTCTTTCTGTTGACAACCGCAGTGCGAGTTCAGTCGAGAGCTCAAGAGCCTCTGTGTATCGTCAGCCCGTTGTCGCCGCTCACCAAGATCTTTGTACAGACGCGGCCGCGGTCGACGGTCAGTGCCAGCTGTAGCGAGTATGGCGCAGACAACGACGGCGCGAAAAACAAGGGAACAACGGAATCTCTTCTACGAACGTGCCGGTGGTGTCCTGGGCACGGGTCCTCCTCGTCCGAGTCATGACCGCAGCGATTATCGCTTGGGCCCGCAGGATCGCTCATTCTATGCGACTATGCGACAAATTATGAGTACGGATTGCATATATAGTTCAAAGGATTTCCGTGACCCCGCTTCCCGGGGGATAATAGAGGTGTACGACCAAACATGCGAGGAGGCGG
>JAGNOB010000241.1 GCA_017990305.1 Leucobacter sp. | reverse complement strand
GACGGCGAAGTGGGCATCGGCGGTCTTCACGCTCACGAGCATGCTGCTGTTCGGCATCTCCGCGCTATACCATCGCATCAACTGGCAGCCGAAGACGAAGCAGCTGTTCCGGCGCCTCGACCACGCGAACATCTTCCTGCTCATTGCGGGAACCTACACGCCGATCGCGCTGCTCGCGTTGCCACCCGAGAAGGGGCTGCTGCTGCTCGCGCTCGTCTGGGCCGGGGCGGCCCTGGGCATCGGCTTCCGCATGTTCTGGATCGGTGCCCCGCGGTGGCTGTACGTCGCGCTCTACCTACTGCTCGGCTGGGCCGCGGTGATGTACCTCGGCGACATCGCACGAGCAAACCTCGCCGCGATGGTCCTCGTGATCGTCGGCGGGCTGCTCTACACGCTCGGATCGGTCGCCTACGCGACAAAGCGCCCGAACCCCGTCCCTGGAGTCTTCGGGTTCCACGAAATCTTCCACGCGCTCACCGCACTCGCGTTCCTGTGCCATTGGGCCGCCGCTCTACTGCTCGCGCTCGATCCGCTCGCGCTGCGCTAAGCCGCGGCGAGTACCTGCAGTACCGCGGCGCCGTATCGTTCGAGCTTCACCTCGCCGATGCCTGAGATCGCGAGCAGCCCCTCGTCGTTGCTGGGCTGGTGCGCAGCAAGCGCGGCGAGCGTCGCGTCGCCAAAGACCACGTACCCCGGAACGCCCTGCTCCTTGGCTTCGGAGGCGCGCCACTCACGCAGCCGCTCGAAGACCTCAGCCTGCTCTGGCGTGAGGTTTGCTGCGGCCGCCGAGCGCTTCGATCCGCCACCACCGCCACGCGAAGACGTGGCGCGGGAGATGACTTCCTCACGCATGAGCACCTGCTCCTCACCCCGCAGCACGGGTTTCGCGGCCTCGCTCGGCCACAGCACACCCCACTCTCCGCGTGCCTCAAGCAGCCCGACGGCGACGAGGTGCCGAACGACGCCGCGCCACTGCGCAACAGTCCAATCGCCACCAATGTTCCACGTGGAAAGCTCATCGAGTCGCATCTGTGTCACGCGCTCGGAGCCCACGCCGCGAAGCACATCAATGTGCTGCCCGGCCGCGTAGGTGCGCCCGCGCTCGTTCTGCGTGCGGATGATCGTTGAGAGCAGCATCTGCGAGGGAACCGTCGCGTCCCAGAGTTTCGGCGGGTCGAGACAGACATCGCAGTTGCCGCAGTTCTCAGGCACGTTCGTTTCGCCGAAATAGCGCAGCAGGTAGCGGCGGCGGCAGGTGACGCTTTCGCAGAGCGCGAGCATGTGGTCGAGGTGCCGCGTCTGGTTCGCCTTCGTCGCTTGGTCACCATCACCGGAGTCAATGAACTGCCGCTGCTGGACCACGTCCGCGAGGCCATATGCCATCCACGCCTCCGAGGGGGCGCCGTCACGACCGGCACGGCCGGTCTCCTGGTAGTACCCCTCCACTGATTTAGGAAGGTCGATGTGGGCGACAAAACGCACATCTGGCTTGTCGATTCCCATGCCGAACGCGATCGTCGCGACCACAACGACACCGTCCTCGCGCAAGAACCGGGTCTGGGCTTCAAGTCGTACGTCGGCAGGCAGCCCCGCGTGGTAGGCGACGGCGTCGACACCGGCGTCGCGGAGCGCTTTCGCGGTCTGCTCGACCCGTTTGCGACTGAGCGCGTACACAATGCCTGCCTCGCCAGCATGCTCGCCCTTCACAAAGGAGAGCAGCTGTGCGCGGGCGTTCTGCTTCGGCACGATCTGGTACCGGATGTTCGCCCGGTCAAAGCTCGACACAAAATGTCGGGCATTCCCCAAATGTAGCCGCTCGGTGATCTCACGGTGTGTTTCGGGGGTCGCAGTCGCAGTGAGCGCGATCCGAGGCACGTCAGGCCACTCGGCCGCGAGGGCTCCGAGCCGCAAATAGTCGGGGCGGAAGTCGTGCCCCCACTGCGAGACACAGTGTGCCTCGTCGATCGCGAACAGCGCGACGCGGCCGCGCTTGATGAACTCGACCGTGCCAGGAGAAGACAGCTGTTCGGGTGCGAGGTACAACACATCAAGCTCGCCGTCGAGGTACGCGGCTTCGACAGCGCGGCGTTCCTCCGGCGCGAGCGACGAGTTGAGGGCGGCTGCGCGCACCCCGGCAAGGCGGAGCGCCATCACCTGATCGTGCATGAGCGCGACGAGTGGCGAGAGCACAATGCCCGTGCCCTCTCGAGCGATCGCCGGGATCTGGTAGCAGAGCGACTTGCCGCCGCCCGTTGGCATGAGCACGACGGCGTCACCGCCGGCGATCACATGGCGAACGATCGCCTCCTGCTCGCCGCGAAACTCGCTAAAGCCGAAGACCCCCGCGAGGATCTCTTGGGGGTCCTGCAGCGCGCCAGTCATCCGGTCAGACTCCGTCGGTGCGCGATCCGCCGCCCTCGGCGACAGGGCCCTGCGCGTCGGCATCGCCAGCGGCTGGCGCTCCGCCAGGGGCGGTGCCTGCCTCGGCGAGCTCCGCAGCAATCTCGTCGCGGATCTCGTGCCGATAGCTGTTCCGTCGGATCCGCTTCACGAGCAGAAATCCGAGCACAATCACGGCCGCAGCAAATGCCGCCGTGGCAATGAACCCCTCGGGACCGGGGGTCACCTTGTCGGGGTTGAACTCCTCACCCTCCGCAGCGGTGAACGCGATCGCCGCGTGGGTTACTGCCGCCTGCACCGTGTGCAGTGCACTCATGACAACGCTCATGGCGTGCCCTCCTCAATTCCTTCAAACAAATCTGCTTCAAACTCGCTCGTCATCACACGCGACTCAGCAAGCCGGTAGTCCTCGAAGGGCCAGGCCTGTAGCTGGACCTCGTTGGGCCAAAAAAAGAACGAGCTATCGGGCGACACCTGACTTGCGTGGGCCCGGAGCGCATCATCGCGCTTATCCAAGAACGGGCCGACATCGACGCGTGCGGTGCCACTGTAGCCGCGGCGCAACAGCCACTCGGCCATCTCGTCAAACCTGGCGATAAGTGGCGAGCTCGGGTCGTGTTCGAGCAACCATGCGTGGATCGCCTTCACCCGCTCCGAGTTGAAGATGTCCTCGTAATACATCTTGGACATCTCCCACGGCTCGCCTGCTTCGGGGTATGCCGACGGATCACCCGACTGCTGCCAAGCGATCATGCTGATCTCGTGGGTACGAATGTGGTCAGGGTGCGGGTAACCACCCTGCTCGTTGTACGTGATCATCACGTGGGGCTTGAACTCGCGAATGACGCGCACCAGCGCCTCAGCCGAGACCTCCTTGGGGATGTGGGCGAACGACCCCGGTGGGATCTCCTCCCCATCGCCAGGCAGGCCAGAGTCTTCGTAGCCGAGCCACGTGTGATCGAAGCCGATGATTTCTTGGGCGCGCTCCATCTCGCCGCGGCGCAACCCCGCAAGATCACGGCGACTCTTCGGGTCGCGAGCGGCAAGCTCGTTGAGCACGTCACCGCGTTCACCGCCGGTACAGCTGACGATAAGCACCTCGACGCCCCGGTCAAGGTAGTGCGCGTACGTGCCCGCTCCCTTGCTCGACTCGTCGTCGGGATGCGCATGCACGGCGATCAATCTGAGCGTCATCAACGTCCTTTCACATGCAGCGATCAAGCGTTCCCGCTACGCTGGCACGGGACTAGTCTAGCCAGCACATACCGGAGGTTCGCCGTGACCGAAATCACCAGCTCCCCCGTAGCCGACCGCTACGGTGCGAGCCGATCGAAAAGGCGGGATCGTCGGCTCGGCTGGACGCTCGCCTCGATCGCTGTCGTGGTGGGCGGTGTCGTCATAGCCTTCGGTGGCTGGCAGAACAGCACAACCGAGTTCAAGAACATCGGGTTCACCTTGCAAGAGGACACTGACGAGACCAACGCGAACATTGCGACCACCCGGTTCGAGGTGACCGCCGACGCCGGCGTGCAGGTCAGCTGCGCTGTCGAGGCGTTGAACACGTCGAAGGCGACCATCGGCTGGAAAATAATTGACCTTCCGGTGATCGACACCCGATCGCAGGTCGTGAGCGTCGACATCGTCACGCTCGGGCCCGCGACGGCCGCACACGCCAAGGCGTGCTGGCCCGTCGAACTGTAGTCCTGTCGCACCACACTGATACCCTAGTTGCGTACGCCCTGCACGACAGGGCGTTCGTCTTAGATCAGCGGTGATGCTCCCTAACGGTGAGCGCACCCGCTCACGAGAAACGAGGACACCATGGCCGAGCCCACGCAGACCTGGCTGACACAGGAGGCCTTCGATCGCCTGCAGTCCGAGCTCGACGAACTCGCTGGTGCGGGCCGCAAGGA
>JAGNOB010000240.1 GCA_017990305.1 Leucobacter sp. | reverse complement strand
TGACCGTGATCTCACTGCCGTCTATGCGAACGCTGTTGCGCGCCGCAGCGAGACCCCAACAGAGCTCGGATTGCTGCGCACACGCGAGTTTCAGCAGCGCGCACAGCATGTCCTCGCAAGCGGCGTCCCCTCCCACCGCGACCCGCATCCCGACGATCCGGGCGCCCCGGTGCGCACCCACGTTATCCGCGTCGAAGGCAACTTCGTCGTCGTCATTGCTGAGGATCTCGGGGAAGAACAGCGGCTCACAGCCATGCGTCGCGACTTCATTGCCAACGTCTCGCACGAGCTAAAGACCCCCATCGCAGCCGTCGGCCTCCTCTCCGAGGCCGTGCGGGAGGCCGCAGACGATCCCGAACTCGTGCGGGAGTTCGCTTCGAGCCTCGTCAAAGAGTCCAAGCGGCTCGCCGACCTGTCGCGCGACATCATCCAGCTCTCCGAAGCGCAATCGACGCTGCGCCCCGAGCACCTCGACGAGGTTGACCTCCGGGCCGTGGTCGACGAGGAGATCGACGCACACGAAAGCTTTGCCGAGCGTCGCGGCGTCGACTTGTTTTTCGTCGACAGCTCGAACCCGAAGCGGACAGCTGCGATCCAGGGGCGCGCGAGTGCAATCTCGAGCGCCGTCGCGAACATACTCAGCAATGCCATCAGGCACTCCCCCGAGGGCGCGTCGGTGCGGATCCGGATCGCCCACAAAAAGCGGCACTTCACCATCACCATCACCGACACCGGCCCGGGCATCGCCCCCGAACACCTCGAGCGGATCTTCGAGCGGTTCTACCGCGTCGACGGCGCCCGCAGTCGGGAGGACGGCGGCACGGGTCTCGGCCTGAGCATTGCTCGGCACTCGCTCCGGGCACACGGCGGCGATGTCACGGTGCGCTCCACCCCCGGCGAAGGCTCACGATTCACGCTCTCTTTCCCGCTCAACGACATCCCGAAGAAGAAGCGAGCCAAGCGCGTAAAGCGTACGCGCAAGGCTCTGCAGCAGCTCACAGACACGAAAGGACGCGTGTAGTGTCCCCAAACATTCTCCTCGTCGAAGACGAAGAGTCCATCTCAAAGCCGCTCGCGTTTCTCTTGGAACGCGAGGGCTACAGCGTCGCAGTCGTCGATGACGGCAACGACGCTGTGCGTGCATTCAACGCGGACGGCGCCGATCTGGTGCTCCTCGACCTCATGCTTCCAGGCCTGCCGGGAACCGAGGTGTGCCGCGAGATCCGGCTGCGCTCGCAGGTGCCAATCATCATGCTCACCGCCAAAGACAGCGAAATCGACATTGTCGTAGGGCTCGAGCTTGGCGCCGACGACTACGTGACGAAACCGTACTCGACGCGTGAGCTGCTCGCCAGGGTCCGTGCAGCGCTGCGCCGTGCAGTCCCGGCAGACGAGCCCGAGACCGACGACGACGGTGGTGCACTCGATTCACACGGCATCCGCCTCGACACCGATCGCCACACCGTCACCGTCCGAGGCACCGAGATTGCGATGCCCCTGCGCGAGTTCGAGCTGCTCGAACTCCTCATGCGGCACAGCGGGCGCGTCCTCACCCGCGGTCAGCTCATCGACCGGGTCTGGGGTAGCGACTACTACGGTGACACGAAAACGCTCGACGTACACGTGAAGCGCGTGCGCTCACGCATCGAGGAGGAGCCTGCGCAGCCGAAGCTCATCTCAACCGTGCGTGGCGTCGGCTACCGCTTCGGGTAGCGCACACACCCAGAACGCAAACGGGCGCCCAGCGATCATTCGCTGGGCGCCCGTTCTGTCTAGCGCGGGGCTAGACCAAATCAGTGACTTAGCCGACCTTCGTCGCGTCTGCTGCGATCTTCGAAACGCGCTTGGTGAAGTCTTCGACCGATTCGCCGGCTGCTTCTGCGGCCTCGGCGATCTCGGCCTCGGTCATGGCAGCGAGATCCTCGGCGTTGATCTCGGCAAGCTGGCCAGCGCCAGCGGCGAGAACGTAGCCCTGGTACTCCTTGAGCGTGCCGTCGAGCAGCGGGATGAACTCGACAAGGTCGCCCGTGCCGTTGATGGTGAAGTACGTCTTCACGGTCTGGCCGGCCTGCAAGCCGTCAAGAGCGGTAACGAGCAGCTCGTCGTCGGTCTCAGGGTTGCCGAACGAAGTCGTGCCTGCGGGCGCAACGAAGTCGAGTGTCGCGTCAGCGGTCTCGCTCTTCATGTCAAGCGACACCTGCGCGGGGGCGCCCGTGTTGTTCACCGACGTGAACACGAGGTTGAAATTCTCGCCAGCCTCGTCGGCGACAAGCATGATGTTGCGAAGCGCGACGCCTTCCGAGGTGACCTGTACGCCGTCGCTCGGCGCGTACTCGACGCCGGTAGCGTTATGCGCAATGAGGCTGCACCCGCTCATGCCGAGCGTGAGCGCTGCTGCAAGTGCGAGTGAAGCGGCGATCCGATTCTTCAAGAGGGCCTCCGAGCCGTGTATGAACTGAAACGTGCGCGCCCGAAGCACGCAGACCTACGTCAATACTATCCCCAGCGGGAGGGCATCGCGACCCGAGGTGGGCCGAGTCGCAAGATACACCCGGCTCCCGACAGCGAGCTGTGGTATTCTAGTGGTTGGTTTAACACAAGGAGCAACTCGATGCAATTTGAGGTCGGAGAGACCGTCGTCTACCCCCACCACGGCGCAGCCAAGATCATCGAGGTGAAGAAGCGCAAACTCGGTGGCGAGGAAAAGCTCTTCCTGAAGCTTCAGGTCGATCAGGGAGACCTGACGATCGAGGTGCCCGCAGAGAACTGCGACCTCGTCGGCGTTCGTGACGTGATCGACCAGGAGGGCCTCAAGGAGGTGTTCGAGGTGCTCCGCACCCCGTTCACTGAAGAGCCCACGAACTGGTCACGTCGTTTCAAGGCAAACACCGAGAAGCTTGCTTCCGGAGATGTCATCAAGGTGTCCGAGGTCGTTCGCGACCTGTGGCGCCGCGACCAGGAGGTGCGCTCGCTCTCAGCAGGAGAGAAGCGCATGCTCGCCAAGGCCCGTCAGATTCTCGTGTCTGAGCTTGCGCTCGCCGAGAAGACTGATGAGGAAAAGGCTGGCCTGATCCTCGACGAAGTTTTGGCTTCCTAACCAGAGACGTTCTGCGCTGCGCGCATTTCGATGGCCCCGTTCGTGCCCTGCACGAACGGGGCCATCGGTCTCTGCGGCGGGGCATCGAGGGGTCCCGCTCTATGGGCCGCCAGCGAGCCAGTCGGCCGATGGCGCCCACAACTGCTCCTTGAAGCGCTCGTGGAAGACGCCGAGGTGCCCGATCTCCTCAACACCCAGTTCGCCGGGTACGAGTTCGCACCGCTCAATACGCGCGTTCTCCAGGTACCCGAGGAGCCGATCGGTGGCAGGCTGGGTCGCGAACGGGTCGTCGCTCGCGGCCACCGCGAGCACATCGAGCTCGAGCGCGGCCACGCGCTCCATCACCGAACGCCCTCCCCTGCCGATAGTGTCGGCGAAGTCAGCCCGACCTCGCGCCCAGTCAAAGGCGACGCCCCGCGGCATGTCCTCGAGCCAACCCAGTCTCCGCCCAGGCAGGTACCCCGCCGCGGCGGCGATCACTGGCATCGCGACGTGCCACCGGAGAAACGTTCGCGGGTTCCGCAGCGCATAGTCGCGCCAGTGTGCGTGCTGCGCACCAACCATGAGCATGCGTTCGACCACGACAGCGCGCGGTGCAATACACACCCCGATGCCGCCAAAGCTGTGCGCGACCGCGACGATCCGCCTGCCTGGGCCGTCGCGCTCCGCCCAACCGATCACCGCATCGATGTCAAGAGTGCCCCAATCGTGCCAGCGGGTACGCATGGCGCGGAGGCCAGTGGATCCGCCATCGGGGGCCGATCGCCCGACACCCCTGTAATCAGCAACAACGGCGCTCATTCCGCGCGACGCCAAGTAGTCGGCGTAGCGCCAATAGTAGGATGCCTTAGCTCCCGTCGCCGTGGTGATCACCGCGGTGATACCCACGTCAGCCTCCGCCCGTGGGCGGAACACCCTGCCGGAGAGCCTGTACCCGTCAGCGCAGGTAATCGTGACGTCGGCGCCGGGCTTCTTCGGCTGCGGCGCCTGTGCGGCGGAACTGTTCGCTGTCACTCTGCCCCTCCGTCGGTGTGAGGCAATCGTAGCTGAGACAGCTCCGCCGCGGCAGGGGCACTGCCCCTACGCGAAGAGCGCGGGAACCTCCGACAGCGAGACCTTCTCCTTGGTGCCCGCAGCGCGGTCCCACACCTCGGCGAAGCCCTCGGCAGCGTCACGGCCAACGACGACGACGCGCGGCACCCCGATGAGCTCGGCGTCG
>JAGNOB010000239.1 GCA_017990305.1 Leucobacter sp. | reverse complement strand
CGCACCCATGTACGAAAGGAACGCCGTTGTCTCAGGCAACCCCACGCCCCCAGGACCTCGCAGAAGAGTCCATCGCGCTCGCACGCAAGTGGATCACCGAAGCCGCCAGTATCCCGACTGACGCCTCGGCAGCACGCCTCGCAGGTGTGCTTCGCGACCCCAACGGCCTCGACTTCACTGTCGGATTCGTCGATGGCGTAGTGCGCCCCGAAGACCTTGGCGTCGCAGCAAAGAAGCTCAAGGAGCTCGTCCCCCTCACTCCCGGGTTCCTCCCCGGCGTCATGAAGAGCGCGATCGGCCTCGGCGGAACGTTCGCGAAGCCCCTGCCCGGCATCGTTGTGCCCATCGCCCGCAAGGTCCTCCGCCAGATGGTGAGCCACCTCATCATCGACGCGACCGACTCGAAGCTCGGCCCCGCGATCTCGAAGATCCAGACCGAGGGCGTCCGCCTGAACATGAACCTCCTCGGTGAGGCCATCCTCGGCCAGGGCGAGGCAGAGCGCCGTCTTGCTGGCACGCACAAGCTGCTTGCACGCCCCGACGTCGACTACGTCTCGATCAAGGTGTCGTCGACCGTCGCACCCCACAACCACTGGGCATTTGACGAGGCGATCGAGCACATCGAGAGCCAGCTCATCCCGCTCTTCGAGCGCGCAGCAGCAGCTTCGCCGCAGAAGTTCATCAACCTCGACATGGAGGAGTACAAGGATCTCGACCTCACGCTCGAGGTCTTCATGCGCATCCTCGACCGCCCCGAGTTCCTGAACCTCGAGGCCGGCATCGTGCTGCAGGCGTACCTCCCTGACGCACTCGGCGCCATGATGCGACTGCAGGAGTGGTCGGCAAAGCGCGTCGCCCGCGGTGGCGCAGCCATCAAGGTCCGCCTCGTAAAGGGCGCGAACCTGCCGATGGAGCTCGTCGACGCAGCCGTACACGGCTGGCCGGCAGCGACCTGGGGCAGCAAGCAGGATTCGGACACGAGCTACAAGGCAGTGCTCGACTACTCGCTCACGCCCGAGCGCGTCAAGAACGTGCGCATTGGCGTTGCAGGTCATAACCTCTTCGATCTCGCTCTCGCGTGGCTGCTGGCCACGGGTCGCGGGGCAGAATCTGGCCTCGAGGTTGAGATGCTTCTTGGCATGGCGACCGGCCAGGCTGAGGCTGTGCGCCGCGATGTTGGTTCGCTGCTGCTCTACGTGCCCGTCGTGCACCCCGACGAGTTCGACGTCGCAATCTCCTACCTCATTCGCCGCCTCGAAGAGGGCGCGAGCCAGGAGAACTTCATGTCGGCCGTGTTCGAGGTTCACGAGAACAAGGAACTCTTCGACCGCGAGAAGAACCGCTTCCTTGCGTCGCTCGATGACCTCGCTGCGATCACCGCAGACGGTGACCCCGCGAACTACTCGGTACCCCCGTCGAACCGCGTGCAGGATCGCCGCACCTACGACGCAGCCGGTGCCGAGGCTCGCGTCGAGGCACTCGTCGCCAAGGGCCGCAAGGGCGAGTTCGACAACACGCCAGACAGCGACCCGGATCTCCCGGGCAACCACATTTGGGGTCGCGAGATCGCAGACCGCATGGTCGCCTCGACGCTCGGCGATGATCTTGTTGCCGAGGCACGGGTCGAGAGTGCAGACGCGCTCGACGCGATCGTCGCACGCGGCGTCGCAGCTGCCGACGGCTGGCAGGCACTTGGCGCCGATGAGCGGGCACGCATCCTGTACCGCGCAGGCGAGGTTCTCGAGGCACGCCGCGGCGCACTGCTCGAGGTCATGGGCTCCGAGTGTGGCAAGACGCTCGACCAGGGCGACCCCGAGGTGTCCGAGGCAATCGACTTCGCGAACTACTACGCGATGCTCGGCCAGGTTATCGGCCAGGTTGATGGTGCGACGTACAAGCAGCAGAAGCTCACCGCGGTGATCCCACCGTGGAACTTCCCCGTTGCGATTCCCGCAGGCGGTGCACTCTCCGCGCTCGCTGCAGGATCGGCCGTCATCATCAAGCCTGCTTCGAACTCGGCGCGCTCCGGCGCCATCATGATTGAGGCGCTGTGGGAGGCTGGCGTACCCCGCGACGTGCTGCAGTTTGTCCAGTTCGCCGATCGTGCGCTCGGATCGAAGCTCGTCGCTGACCCGCGCGTCGATCGCCTCATCCTCACCGGCGCGTACGAGACAGCGGTGAACTTCCGTGAGCTCCGTCAGGATCTCCCGATCCTCGCCGAGACCAGCGGCAAGAACGCGATCATTGTCACCCCGAATGCTGACCTCGACCTCGCTGCGAAGGACGTCGTTCAGTCGGCGTTCGGCCACGCCGGCCAGAAGTGCTCGGCGGCGTCGCTCGTGATCCTCGTTGGCTCGGTCGCAACCTCGAAGCGCTTCCGCGGTCAGCTGCTCGACGCGGCTCGCTCGCTGAAGATCGGCACCCCCGAGAACCTCGAGACCCAGATGGGCACCATCATCACGGCTCCCGACGGGAAGCTGCTTCGCGGCCTCACCACGCTCAGCGCTGGCGAGAAGTGGCTCATCGAGCCGAAGCCGCTGAAGAGCGACAGCCCGCTGGCTGCCGACAAGAAGGGCAACAACAAGCTGTGGAGCCCCGGCGTTCGCGAGGGCGTCAAGCGCGGTTCCGAGTACCACCTCACGGAGTACTTCGGCCCGATTCTCGGCGTCATGACCGCCGAGACGCTCGACGAGGCCATCGATATGGTCAACGAGATCGATTACGGCCTCACCAGCGGCCTGCACTCGCTCGACCGTGACGAGATGGCACTCTGGCTGGACCGCATCCAGGCCGGCAACCTCTACATCAACCGCGGCATCACTGGTGCGATCGTTCGCCGCCAGTCGTTCGGCGGCTGGAAGAAGTCGGCGATTGGCGCTGGCACGAAGGCCGGCGGCCCGAGCTACCTGTACGGTCTCGGCGCCTGGGAGGACGCACCTGTGAAGGCTGCGCTCACCGCTCCGCGACCCGCGGCTGCCCCGGTACTCACCGCGGCGCAGCAGGCAGGCATTTCGGGCGCTGAGCTCGAGTGGCTGCGCGCAGCTCTCGGTACCGACGCGACCGCATGGAACGACGAGTTCGGGATCGCACGCGACGCCTCGGGTGTTGGCGTCGAGCGCAACCTTCTCCGCTACAAGCCCGTGCCCGTCACGGTACGAGTTGCGGCTGATGCGCCGGTCCACCACGCGATTCGCGTCGTCGCAGCAGGCATCGCGGCGGGCAGCCGCCCAACCGTGAGCACGCCGGCCGCGCTTCCCGAGCCGATCAGCAAGGCGTTCAAGGCTGCCGGCGTTGAGATCCACTTCGAGGACGACGCGGCCTGGGCCGCACGCCTCGGTCGTATCGCGGCGCAGGATGGCCCCAACGCTAGCGCTCGCATCCGCCTCGTTGCGGGCGCGAGTCGTGCAGACGGCCTGGCCGCGATCACGGCAGCGACGGGCGGCAAGCCCGACATCGCCGTGTACGGTGGGGACGTCGTGTCGGCAGGGCGCGTTGAGATGCTGCCCTTCATGCACGAGCAGGCGGTATCCATCACGGCACACCGCTTCGGCACGCCGAACAAGCTGTCCGAGGGCCTGATCTAAGGTCCGCAGACGTGTTGGGGCTGGGAGCCAAGTGGTTCCCGGCCCCTTCGCATTGGAGCCGCAGGGCTCACATTCGAAAGGCGAACATCAATGACTGATCAGTTCTTCCTCTACCTCGCGCTCGGCATCTACTTTGCCGTGATGCTGCTCATCGGCTGGGTCGCGTTCCGCCGCACGAGCAGCCACGAGGGCTACATGCTCGCCGGCCGTGGCCTGCCGCCGTGGGTCGCCGCGCTTTCTGCCGGTGCGTCTGACATGTCCGGCTGGCTCATCATGGGCCTTCCCGGCGCGATCTTCGCGACCGGACTCATCGAGGGCTGGATCGCCGTCGGGCTCCTCCTCGGCTCCTACCTCAACTGGCGGCTCGTCGCCCCGCGCCTGCGCGCCTACTCCGAGGTGTCCAAGAACTCGATCACTGTGCCGAGCTTCTTCGAGAACCGCACCCGTGACAAGTCGCACCTGCTGCGCTCGGTGTCGAGCATCATTATTCTCGTGTTCTTCACGCTGTACGCTTCCTCCGGCATGGTCGCCGGCGGTAAATTCTTCGAGAGCGCGTTCGGCGGTGACTACTTCGTCGGCATGCTGCTCGTGACCGCTGTCACGCTCGGCTACACGCTCTTCGGCGGCTTCCTCGGCGCCTCCCTCACTGACGTCGTGCAGGGTCTCATGATGGTCGTCGCGCTCATCGTCGTTCCCGTTGTCGCAATCATCACGATCGGCGGCTTCGGCGAAACCGTG
>JAGNOB010000238.1 GCA_017990305.1 Leucobacter sp. | reverse complement strand
GGCGCTGAGCGGTGAGTCCCACATTTTGAGGTCGTCCATGTCGAAGCCGAGACCGTAGTTCTTCAGCCCGTCGACGCCTATGTGCATGTCGAGGTCGCTCGTCATGCTGCCGACGCCGGAGATATCCATCTCTTTGGCAAGCACGCCGTCCATGTAGGTGCTCGCCATGTTCCGGGTGCGGTCGACCGTGACGGTCATCAGGTGCCACGAGTTTCGGAAATCGGCGACGTCACCCGTCGTGTACACCCCGTTCTTGCCGTCACCGAGTGTGAACTCAAGCCTGCTCGTGTTCGTGTACTCGGGCGCAACGTTAATGCCTGACCGGTACCAGTTCGCCCAGTTCTTGTTGCTGATCATTGCGCCGTAGCCGTTCAGCCCGGTGACCTTCGCCCAGAAGCTGATGGTGAGGTCCTTATCAGTGCCGAGATCGAGTTCGGGTCGCTTGCCGAGGTTCACGTAGCTGCCGTTGCCGGCACCGATGCGCACAGCCTGCCCGTCGGCTCCGCGACGATCGGTGTCAACGTAGCTGACGGACCCGACTGCGGAGTATTCGGGGGCAGTAGCAGCGGCGGTGCCTTCGTCGGCGAGGTCTCCCTCGAACGGGAGGCTCAGGAACTCGCCTGTGGGCGCCGGTGCGGCGGTCTCGGGGTACTCGGGGAACACAAGTGTCCCAGCGGTGCGCACAGTGCCCGTCAGCGGCTCAGACTTGTTCTCGAAGTCATCGAACGCGCTCACCTTCACGTTGTACGTTTTTGCGGCCTTCAACCCCTGGATGTCGAAGCCCATCGTGTTCGGCGTCATGTAGAAGCGCGAGTAGGCCTTGAACGATCCGTTCAGCGACTTCGGAGCGTTGTTGCCGAAGTCGGGCACCTGGTTTGCGGTGAATGGCACCGCGTTTCCGGCCTGGTCGGTGATTTCGACCTCGTAGAAGTTGACGAGTTCGTCGTCCTTCGCCTGGTCAAACTCGAGCGTCAACGAGGTTTCGGTGATGTCGCTCGCTGTCACCGCTGCGGCGTCCCACCAGGGTGCGATCTTGCTGCGCTGGCCGTCGGTATAGGTGAAACCGTCTGTACCCTTCGAGGTGTCGATCACCCACGGCATCCCGAGCCAACGCTGGTGTGTGACGTCGAAACGGCGGATCACGGTGTCGCCGTCTTCAAGCACTGTGACGAAGTTGGCGCTCTTCTGGGATACCCCTGCGGCGGCGTCTCCCTGGTTTCCACCAAAGTACTCGCCGCCGATGAAGTCGCCGGGAACGCTCTGGTAGATGTAGTTCATCGAGGCATTCTCGTAGACCGTGAAGTCTTTTTGGTAGATGCTCGTCTCGGGATTCGACGAGAAGTGGCTGTGCGCGGAACCGAGCACAGCCTGCGGGTAGTCCGCGAGGATTCGCATGAGGTCCGGTCCAGCCATGTCCTGCTTATTGCGGAACGGCCCACCGAGGGTGGTGCTGCCGTACCCGCTGTGCATAGACACGAAGATCGGCTTTGTCTTGTCGTAATCGGGTTTCGCGGCGATGTCCGCGAGCGTCTTCGTGAGGTACTCCTGGTAGCCCGTCTGCTGCCCGGCATACCCGTAGGTGCTCTTGCCGTTGTAGTCGAGGCCGATGAAATCGATGCCCTCGATGGTCGTGTGGAAGTTGCTCACGTACTCGGTGTCTGCGTTCGGGTAGAACCACTCGGGCGCGCCCTCGGGGGCGTGCTGCGCGCGCGCCTCGTCAAAGGTCTTGCCCATGAGATCCGCGATGTCGTGGTTGCCCTGCGTGAGCAGCACGTTCGCCTCCGGGAAGCTCTCGCGCATGACACGCTCGACGGCGCGGTACCAGCCGGCGGGCTTTTCGCTGTTCCCCGCGAGGTGCGCGTTGTACTCCGGATCGTTCACACCGACGACGTCGCCGTTGTTGACGATAGCGCGGGCGTCAAAGCCCTTGTCATCGGCCCATGCTCGGAGGTTCACGAAGTGCGGCTTGGCCCCGTCGTAGGCAACTTGCTCGGAGGTCTTACCCTCGGTCGGGCCGCCCATGAGTTCGGTGTCAGACATGGTGATGAACTCAAGCGTCGCAGCAGCCCCGTTATAGGCGTCGTTCGCAGCGTTGATGCGTTCCTGGGTCATGGCTTGGGGTACTGCGGTGGACGAGGCAGGCTGCGCCGGGGCCGTCGCATTGGCGGGCGTCATCGGTGCGAGCAGTGCCACTGCGGTGCATGCGGCGAGCGCCCCGCCCCAGAGGCTCCTGCGCAATGGTGCGCCAGAGCCGGCGTGCGCCTCCGACGAATACTGAGTGTTTTGCATCAATTCTCCTTGTGAGTGCACAGCTGTGCTCCCTCAATCTAAGGAGCCCACATTGCGGAACATTGATGCGGCGGTGAACCGATGGCAACGACGGCGTGAAGGTCTGGCGGACCCCGCGGATGCGGAGCCCGCCAGCTGCCTTTAGCTCGCGTTTGAGACCGGAGCCGGACGATCCGCGAGCGCGCGAAGTGCCCCCTTGGTGACCTTCCCCGTGGCCGTTCGCGGCAGCTGCTCAACAAACACGACGTAGTCGGGCACTTTGTACTTGGCAAGCACACCGCGCGCGAATTCAAGCAGCTCTGTCTCAGTCGCCTGGGTTCCCGGCTTCACGAGCACATACGCCTTCGGGCGCTCTCCCCAGTGCTCGTGCGGGTAGCCGACAACCGCGATGTCGTGCACCGCGGGGTGCCCGCTCATCGCGTTCTCAACCTCGACGCTCGAAATGTTCTCGCCGCCCGAAATGATGATGTCTTTCGCGCGATCTTTAATCTCAATGTAGCCGTCTGGGTGCATCACGCCGAGGTCGCCGGTGTGGAACCAGCCGCCGGCGAACGCTGCCGCTGTCGCTTCCGGGTCATTGAAGTATCCGAGCATCACCGTGTTGCCCCGAAACACGATCTCACCGAGCGTTTCGCCATCGGCGACCACGTCGGCCATGTCCTCGGTGACGACACGCGCTCGGTTTGCTTGCACCATTGCGACTCCCTGCCTGCTCACCATCCTGGCGCGCTCCGCTGGCGAGAGCTGCGCCCAACCGGGCTGGTGTTCGCACACAGTGATGGGGCCGTAGGTCTCGGTGAGTCCGTAGGCGTGCACGACCTCGATACCGAGCGATTCGAGCTGCGCAAGTACGGCGGGTGTGGGAGGAGCGCCCGCTGTCGTGATGCGCAATGGCGTCTGGACCGCATGCGCCATCTTGGCGTTCACGATGGTGCTGCACACGGTTGGAGCTCCGGAGAGGTGAGAAATACCCAGACTGTCGATCGCGTCCCAGATGCGCTCGGCCCGGACCTCACGCAGACACACGTGCGTGCCGCCCGCGGCAGTCACCGCCCACGGACCACACCAGCCGTTGCAGTGGAAGAGTGGGAGCGTCCACAGATACACAGTGTCAGCGTCAAACGCGTTGTGGTGCATTTCTCCGATCGCGTTGAGGTACGCCCCGCGGTGGGTATACATGACGCCCTTCGGGGCGCCGGTCGTCCCCGAGGTGTAGTTCAGCGAGATGAGGCCGAGCTCGTCAGAGACGCCCCACTCCAGGTCGCCGCCGCTCCCTGAGTGCCGAGCAACGAACGCGGCGTAGTCAAGCTCCCCTACGCCGAGGCCAGATCGTTCGAGCCCGAACTCCGGGTCGGCGATCTCGATTGTCGTTGCAACCGCTGTGCTTCTGCGCCAGTCCGCGCCGTGCTGACGCGCGAGCTCCGCGTCAACGAAGAGCAGGGCGGCGCCGGAATGCCTGAGAATCTCGGTCACCTCGCCGGTCCCGAGACGGGTGTTGATCGCGACAAGCACGCCGCCCGCGAGCGGCACGGCGAAGTGTGCGATGAGCAGCTCTGGAATGTTTGGTGCGAGGAACGCGACCCGGTCACCGGGCTGAATTTCTGCACGGATCGCCCGCGCGAGCGCTTCGGTACGGGCAACGAACTCGGTGTAGCTGTGCGACCGCTTCCCATAGATGATCGCTGTCTTCTCGGGGTATACCTCGCCCGCTCGCGCCAGAAAATCGAGCGGGCTGACGGGTGACAGGTTGACTGAACTGTGTTGAACGTTCTGCATGACCATTCCTTGCGACTCTGCAATTGATAGCTGAACTACGGACTGTACGGTGATGCCGTGACGCCGGGCTACCGCCAAAGGTCGGTAGTCACTCGGCTCTTCGCAAGGACGAACGTGCGCCAGAGAGCTTTCGGAGGTAGCTTGGGGATGCACCGCCGGGTATGGCGAGGGCACCGGGAGGACAGGGTCGTCATGAAGCTTCGTTCGCGTTGGGCATGCGCCGCGCTGCGCAGGGGCAAGGCATGTCCGGAATGACCCCGCGGCCACAGTCAGCAGTGGA
>JAGNOB010000237.1 GCA_017990305.1 Leucobacter sp. | reverse complement strand
CGACACATTTGTCGAGCGAATTCACGACAGCTCAGCCCGCCCCGGCCGACACACGGATCGGAGAGTTGTGGAGCATACTGCCTGAGGAGTCCAGCCGGGTCTCAGGGCCCGATGGCGGCGAGCTTGCAATCGGCGGCGTCGGAGTCAGCGAACTCGCCGAGCAATTTGGCACTCCGCTGCACGTCATGGACGACGCGGGGCTGCGTCGGCAGATTCGCCGCTTCATCGACGGGCTGCGCGAGCGCTGGCCGAACTCCGAGGTGCTGTACGCATCGAAGTCGCTACCCGCGGTCGGCATGTACCGAGTTGCGCAGGAGGAGGGCCTCTCTGTCGACGTGGCTGGCGGCGGCGAGATCAAGCTTGCGCTCGCTGCGGGCGTTGACCCCGCACGGATTCATTTCCACGGCAACGCGAAGACGGACGCCGAGCTCCAGCTCGCAATCGACGCGGGCATCGGCACGATCATCGTCGACAACGAGGACGAGATCGATCGGCTTGAGCGGCTCCTCACCTCACCGCAGAAGGTGCTGCTGCGCGTCATTCCCGGTGTCGAGGCTGAGACCCACGCCTCGCAGGCAACGGGCGGCGCGAAGTCGAAGTTCGGGCTGCCGATGGATCAGGCGAAGCGCGCGATCGAACGGATGCGCGCGATGCCACTCATTGACTTCGAGGGCGTCCACATCCACATCGGCTCGCAGATCCTCAACACGGCCCAGTTCGCGCAGTCCGTCGAGAACATCTCCTCGACGGGCACGTTCCGCACCTACGACGTTGGCGGCGGCCTCGGGGTGAAGTACACCTACGAGGAGGAGGCGCCCAGCGTCGAGGCATACCTTGACGCTGTCGTCGCAGCGGCGAAGGCAAATCTGCCGGCCGACGCGAAGCTCATGATCGAGCCAGGCCGCTCGGTGGTGGCCCGCGCAGGCGTGACGATCTACCGTGTCGTGTCGGTGAAGCGCACCGGCGAGGTCTTCGTCGCAGTCGACGGCGGGCTCGCCGACCAAATGGACATCGCGCTCACCCAGCAGCGGTACGAAGCCGTCCTCGCAAACCGGATCGACGAGCCATGGACCGACAGCGCTCAGGTCGTTGGGCGACAGTGCGAGTCAGGCGATCTACTCGTCGACGGCGCCCCGATGCCGGCGCCACGCGTCGGCGACCTCATCGTCATGCCAGTCACCGGCGCATACGCCTACACGATGTCAAACAACTACAACGGCGCTCTCAAGCCCGCAATCGTGTTCGTGCGCGACGGGGTGGCGCGGCTCGCCGCCCGCCGCGAAACCTACGACGATCTGCTCGCAACCCACGCACCCGTACTCGCCTTCACGCGCTGACTCGCACTCGCGTCGGCAACACCCCCACCCTCCAATGATGAAGGACCCCCACATGAAGAAGACACCGATTATTTTTGCCGCAACCGCAGCGTTCGCGCTGCTCCTCGCCGGCTGCTCGTCCGCGACTGATGCTGCCGACACTGCGGCCCAGGCGGGCCCCAACGTGCCGTCCGGTGATGAGATCTCGACGACAGCCGACCCGGCGCTCACCGAGCTGCTCCCCGCCGCTATCGCGGAAAAGGGCAAGCTCTCAATCGCCGTCGACATTCCGTTCCCGCCGATGGCGATGTATGACGAGACGAACCGGGAGGTCGGCTTCGATCCCGAACTCGGTCGCCTGCTCGGCCAGAAGCTCGGCGTTGATGTCGTCATCAACAAGCAGGCCTTCGATTCGGTGATTCCGGCGCTGCAGGCTGGCAAGAGCGACATGATCATGAGCGGCATGAACGACACGGAGGAGCGCCAGCAGACGCTCGCCTTCGTTGACTACTCACACGGTGGCTTCGCGATCGCGGTAAAGGCAGGCAATGAGGCGGGAATCGCCGAGCAGCAGGACCTGTGCGGCAAGACGGTGTCCGTGCAGAAGGCGACGATCCAGGGCGACCTGCTGCGCGCCATGGACTGCGACGTCTCGGTGATGGAGCTCCCGAGCGACCTTGATGCGCAGACCGCTCTGCGTGCTGGCAAGAGCCAAGCGTACGTCGCCGACGCGGTCGTCGCTGAGTACGTTGTCGCGACGACCGACGACGGCAAGGCGTTCGAGATTGTGCGCGACCCCAACAACCCGGCCGGCTTCAACCCCGTCTACTCGGGAATCGGCATCCTGAAGGACAACACCGAACTTGTTGCTGCGATCCAGGCAGCCTTGCAGGCACTTATCAACGAGGGCAGCTACGAGCAGGTGCTCGAACGCAACCACATCGGGGCGTACGCGGTTGACGCTGCCGAGGTCAACCAGGGCAAGGACGCCTGATGACCGCGTCCACGCTCGCGCCTCCCGCGCCTCCCGTCGCGCAGCACACCGACGATGACGTGACAGCCGTCCCGCTGCGCCGACCATGGCGCTGGATCAGCGCGATTATCGTGCTCGCGCTCCTCGCCTGGTTTGTTGCGACGATCGCGACCAACCCCAATCTCGACTTCTCCACCGTTGGAGCGTTCCTGTTCGATGCCCGCATCCTCAGCGGCGTCTGGCTCACGATCCTCATCACCGTGATTTCAATGGTGGTATCGACGATCCTCTCGATCGTGATCGCAGCGATGCGTCTCTCCTCAAACCCAGTGCTCTCGAGCGTCGCGTGGTTTTACGTGTGGGCGTTCCGCGGTACGCCGCTGCTTGTGCAGATCGTGCTGTGGGGCTACCTCGGGCTACTGTTCGACCGCATCCGTATCGGTGTCCCTTTCACCGGGGTCGAGTTCTGGTCGATCGACACGAACACGCTCGTCACGCCGCTCATCGCGGGCTTGCTCGCGCTCACCCTCAATCAGGCCGCCTACTCGTCGGAGATCGTGCGCGCTGGCATGGTGTCGGTCGACGAGGGCCAGCGCGAGGCCGCGTTCTCGCTCGGAATGTCCCCGCTGTACACATTCAGGCGGGTGCTGCTCCCGCAGGCGATGCGCGTCATCATCCCCCCGATGGGTAACGAGCTCATCTCAATGCTGAAGAACACCTCGCTGCTCTCAGTGATTGCCGTCCTCGAGCTCTACACACAGGCATCGATTATCTCCTCGTCGAACCTGAAGCAGGTCGAGCTGCTCATCGTTGTGAGCATCTGGTACCTCTTCATGACGAGCCTGCTCTCGATTCCGCAGTACTACCTCGAGCGCCGCTTCGGCCGGGGCAGCTCACGGAATCTGCCTCCCACCCCGTTCGAGCGGCTGCGCGCTGCAATGAACAAGCGCAAGCCCGGCCCCGCGCCGGCGCCGCCCACACAGATGACCGAGGTGATCGGAGTATGACCACCATGACTCACGCGACCGCAACCGCTCCAGCAGCGGAGCCCATCGCTTCCGACGCACTCGTGCAGATCCGCAGGGTACGCAAGAGCTTCGGCAACCATCAGGTTCTCCGGGATATTTCGCTCGCCGTTCCGGCAGGCACGGTGACCGTGCTGCTCGGCCCGTCTGGCTCGGGGAAGTCGACTCTGCTGCGATGCGTCAACCACTTGGAGACCATTGACGGCGGGCGCATCCTCGTCGACGGCGACCTCATCGGGTACCGGCAGGCCGGTTCGAAGACGCACGAGATGACGCCGCGCCAGATCGCGAAACAGCGCGCCAACATCGGGATGGTGTTTCAGAAGTTCAACCTGTTCCCGCACCTCACCGCGGTCGAGAATATCTGCGAGGCCCCCATTGGTGTCGCGGGTCGGGCTCGTGGTGCTGCGAAGGCGCGCGCCCTCGAGCTGCTCGACCGTGTCGGGCTCACCGAGTTCGCAAACCACTACCCGGCGCAGCTCTCCGGTGGCCAGCAGCAGCGTGTCGCGATCGCGCGCGCACTCGCGATGGATCCGAAGCTCATGCTGTTCGATGAGCCGACGAGCGCGCTTGACCCGGAGCTCGTTGGCGACGTGCTCGATGTGATGCGGGAGCTCGCGAACGATGGGATGACGATGATCGTCGTCACGCACGAGATCGGTTTCGCCCGCGGCGTCGCAGATCAGGTCGCGTTCATGGACGGCGGGGTTGTCGTCGAGGTTGGGCCGCCAGCCGAGGTGCTCGATAATCCGCAGCGGCAGCGCACGCGGAACTTCTTGGAGAGCGTGAAGTAGCACGCTGGGGTGCTCGACAGCGAGCGGGGTGGGGCTTCGGCGCCGCCCCGCTCGCTGCGCTACGCCTGCCTTCTCACTAGAATCAAAGCATGACCACCGCGCGCGAACAGCTCATCGACCTCATCAAGTCGGAGGCCGTCTTCCACGGCGACTTCACGCTCACGAGCGGTAAGAAGGCCACCTACTACATCGATCTGCGCAAGCTGTCACTCGACCACCGCGCTGCCCCCCTCATTGGGCAGGTC
>JAGNOB010000236.1 GCA_017990305.1 Leucobacter sp. | reverse complement strand
CTGCGAAATGACCGGGCTTGACACAGACAACGACGGGCTGTGCGAGATCGCTGTGATCGTGACCGATTTCAATCTCACGCCGTTGCACCCAGGCTTCGATGTCGTCATCAATCCCGGCGAGGCCGCGATGGAGCATATGAACGATTTCGTGCGCAACATGCACGAAAAGTCAGGGCTTCTCCCCCGCATCGAAGCTGGTGTCACACCGGCCGAGGCTGAGACGCAGGTACTGGAGTACATCAACCAGTTTGTGCCAGAAGGGCGTCGCCCCCTCGTCGCGGGCAACACCATCGGTATGGACCGCAGGTTCGTCGCGAAGTACATGCCGACCCTCGAAGATCGGCTCCACTACCGCTCCATCGACGTTTCCACGATCAAGGAGCTCGCACGCCGGTGGTACTCGAAGGCGTACTATGGCGCACCCGAGAAGCGCGGCGGTCATCGCGCCCTCGCCGACATCGCCGAATCGATCCAGGAACTCGCCTATTTCCGCAGCGCCGTGCTCATCGAGGGCTCCGGCCCCGACTCGAAGGCATCGAAGAAAATCGCAGAAACCGTGAGCGCGCAGTACGCACCGCTCATCGACGCGGAACCAGCAGATAGCGCTCCGACCCCGGAGTAGCCAAACCGAACACGCCGAGAACTCGCCGACCGCGACACGCGCTTGGCCACGAATTGGCGAGGCACGATCCCTTGGGATATGCTTATGGGGTTGCCGAGAGGGCTCCACCCCCTCGGCCGCATGGTGGCTATAGCTCAGTCGGTAGAGCACCGGCTTGTGGTGCCGGTGGTCGCGGGTTCAAGTCCCGTTAGCCACCCCAATCAAATGAGGCCCACACTTTCTTCGAAAGTGTGGGCCTCATGCTTTTGACGGGCTGCAGCTCACCCCACAGCATCACCCGCGTCAGGATCCCGCACTACCCGCGTGACCTGGGCGGGTGTATGCTCTTCCCCGTGCCCAAATCAGACCGCGCGGCCGCCACCTCGGCGGCCTGAACCCCAGTTCCCAGCCGCCGCTCCCCCGAACATCCTCGGAGCGGCGCCCAGCGCGTCCTCCGGTCTCTCCCGGAATGCGGTCATGCACATCTCACCATCGGCGTCATCACAAGCACGCCCAACCCTCATTGTTGCGGCGGTCCTCACAACGTCGCTCATCTTCCCGCTCTCGATAACCGGCCCAGCAGCCGCGCTGCCGATACTCTCCGCAGAACTCGGCGCTCATCCGCTGCTGCCGTGGATCGTCACCGCCTACAACGCAAGCTTCGCCGCGTTTCTCCTGTTTGGCGGCCTGCTCGCGGACTGGCTCGGCCCCCGAGCCGTGTACGTCGGGGGCGTGTCGCTCTTTGCGGCAGCAGCGCTCACGCTGACACTCAGTTCTACACCCGAGCTACTCGTTGCAGCCCGCGGCCTTGCTGGTATTGCCGCTGCAGCGGCAACGACGGGTGGCACAGCGCTGCTCTCCGGGGCGGTCGCCCCGAGCAGGCGCCCTCGTGTTTTCGGCGCTCTTGGCACCGTGATGGGGGCTGGCCTCGCGTTCGGGCCGATCCTCAGCGCCTTCCTCGTAGCGCAGCTTGGGTGGCGCGGGGCCTTCGCGGTTCCCGGCGGACTCGCGGTAGCTGCCCTGTTGGTGCTTGCCATGGCCGGACTGAAGCGCCAGGGCGACAGTGAAGCCAGAGACGTTTCTCGCCCGCCTCTCGGCGCCGCAGCGCTCTTCACCTGCGCGTTTCTTGCGCTGACGCTCGGCTTAGGCGAATTACCCACACGAGGCCTCGGCGACCCGATCACCATCGGGGCATTCGTCGCTGCTGGCGCCTTCGGTGCGGTGATGGTGCGGCTGAACCGCCGTGGCACCGCTCCCCTCGTACCGCACGAGATCCTGACCTCACGTGGGTTCAGCGCGATTGCAGTCGCTGCAGGCACGCTCATGGCCGTACTTGTACCTCTGGTCGTATTCCTCCCGACCGCCCTGACAGCTCGCGGAGGAAACGAGGCAGCGCTCGCGACACTCTTCCTCACGATCCCAACGGTCATCCTCCCAGCGGCCGGGGCACGGATCGCACGCCGTATCGCTGCCACGACGCTCGCGTGGTGCTCGCTGGTGCTCGCCGCGCTCGGGCTCGCCGGGGTAGGGGCAGCGCTCGCCACTGGCGCACCGCTCAGCGGCCTCGCTCCCGGCCTCTTAGCGATTGGGGCCGCAGTGGGACTAACATCTGGTGTGCTCGACGGAGCTGCGCTGGCCGAGGTGCCGGAAGCAGTCGCTGCCAGGGCGGCTGGCATGCTCAACACTGCACGCCTCGCGAGCGAAACGCTCACGCTGGCAGTGACAAGCGCGGTCGTGCTCGGCGCGGCCGGCGCCGCAAGCCTGGCACTCGCACCGGTCGCCGCCGGGCTCGCCGCCCTCGCGCTTCTTTCGGGCGGAGTGGTGCTGCTGCTCTCACGGCGACCGCGTTTCACAGCGCAATAGCTCTTGTCGCACGCGTCGTATGCTCGCGCTTCGTCAGCCCAATCGAAGCGCGAGCATATAGCGCCGCATGCCCGAACGTGACCGACATCAACAGGCAAAGCTCAGCCGCGAGCAATGTGTGAGCGCCGCAGCTCTGCAGGTTAGAGTCGAGGCATGACCACTCTTGAACGTTTCGATCCGACCGGAATCCAGCGCGTCCTCTGCATCGTGGCGCACCCAGACGACATGGAGTACGGCGCTTCTGCAGCTGTCGCCGAGTGGACGTCGCAGGGCATCGAGGTCTCATATCTGCTGCTCACCGCTGGCGAGGCCGGCATGCGGGGCCGCGCACCAGAAGAGGTCGGGCCGCTGCGTTCGGAGGAGCAGCGTCGCGCCTGCGAGATCGTCGGCGTCTCGAAACTCGAGATCCTCGATCTGCCCGACGGCCTCATCGAGCACTCGATCGAAACGCGTCGTCGCATCGCCCAGGCCATTCGCGAGACACGCCCCGAAGCAATCTTTACGATGACTTGGGACCTCGAGGCGGGCTGGGGGCTCAACCACGCCGATCATCGCGCGACCGGGCTCGCAGTTGTTGACGCCATTCGCGACGCGGACAACCCGTGGCTGTTCCGCGAACAGCTTGTCGGAGGCCTCGAGGCCTGGAAGACGACCTGGCTGCTCGCTACCGCACACCGCCCAGACAGCGCAATCGAGGTTTCAGAGCACTCGCTCAAGCTTGGTATCGCATCGCTTGCTGCCCACAGCGAGTACCTTGCTGCACTTACTGACCACCCCACACCAGAGGATCTCGTCACCGGCGTACTCACGTCGGGCGGCGAGCAGGCTGGGGTGCCGTACGCGCTGCCGGTGCACGCGTACCGAATGGGGTAAGGGCCCTCCTCACACCAACCTCAGAGATTCTTGCGGCGGGGTTCGCCACAAGCCGCTAGGGTGAAAGCATGCTCGATGTGTCACGCGATGAGTTTGAGGCCATGGTCTCCGACGGTCTTGACACGCTTCCCGACGAAATGCTTGAACAGCTCGATAACGTCATCTTCCTCGTTGAGGACAAGCCCGAGGATGGGGCCGATACGCTTGGCCTCTACGAGGGCTTCTCGCTCGCGGAACGCGAGGCATACGGCTTCGGCGAGGAACCAGACCGCATCACGCTGTTCAGACTCAACTTGTTGGCGCACTGCGACGACCACGACCACCTCATCAGCGAAATCCGAGTCACCCTTGTGCACGAGGTCGCCCACTTCCTTGGGCTGAGCGAGGAACGAATTCACGAGCTGGGGTGGGGATAGTGGTCGACCGCATTCCTGGTGTCGAGCGAAACCCGTCCGGCGAGGGAGCAGTTGCGGTTGCGCCCACCAAACCGTGGCGGACGGTTGTCTGGGATGATCCCGTCAACCTGATGTCGTACGTCAGCTACGTGTTCCGTTCACACTTCGGCTTCTCGCAGGAGCGCGCGGAGGAGCTCATGATGCGCGTCCACAATTTCGGCCGCGCGGTCGTCGCTGAAGGCTCCCGAGAGGCAATGGAGCTCCACGTCGAGGCAATGCACGAGTTCGGGCTCTGGGCGACAGCCGAAGAGGGAGAAGCATCATGAGGCTCCAACCCGGTGAGGGCGGCGTCGAAATCCTGTTTGCGTCTGAGGAAGCCGGGGTTTTAAAGCAGCTAGTGCACCAGCTCATCATGCTGCTCGAAAGCCACAGCAGCACTGCCTTTGACCCAGATCCACTCTTCGCGAGCCTCGAAGTCGGCGGGAGTGACTCGACGCCTGAGGACCCGGCGCTCGCCCGGCTCCTACCCGACGCGTTTGCTGATGCGGAAGACGCTGCGGGGTATCGCCGCGTCACCGAACAAGGACTCATAAACCGTAAGCTTCAAGACGCGCTACAGGTCATCGCAGACT
>JAGNOB010000235.1:1931-4378 GCA_017990305.1 Leucobacter sp. | reverse complement strand
CTGCGCCAGCTCGCGCGCTCGGCCTCCCCGCTGAGTCCAGGGCTCGCGGTGAACCTCATCGGGGCGCAGCGCGGCTTCCACGAGCGCGCGGTGCACGACGGTGCCCTCGCGATCACTGAGGCGTGGGAGCGCGGCATACTCGTCCCCGGAGTCGCCGACATCTCGCTGCTCGACTGGTGGGAGACACCCGCAAAGCTCGCGGCCCTCGCCGCCGCGTGCGTCGACCTCGCCGAGGACGGCATGCTCGCCGTCATCTGGCCGCTCCTCGACGACCTCGTCAGCGTCTCTCTCGCATCAGCGCGTCGCCTCGCCGGCACCGCGGAAGTCGTCGAAGCGATCGGGGAACTCCTCCCCGCCGTCGCGGACGCGGTCGGGCGGGGCGCCGCGCCGGGATCCGCCCTCGCGCTTCAGGGAACGCGGGCGCTCGCCGCAGCCGGTGGATCGTCCCGCGCGGTGCAGCTGGCGCGCGCCGTGGTGAGCGCGCTCCCGGACAAGGCCTCAGCGGGAACCGACGCAGCGGGAACCGACGCAGCGGGAACAGCCGAGGGAGCTACCGAGGGAGCAACCGAGGGAGCAACCGCCGAGACCGCACCGGGGCCAGCGGCACCGGGGGCAGCGCCAAAAGCCGAAACGGCAACGGCCGCCCTCACAGACGCCGAGTTCGCCCAGTTCTGGCCCGAAGGGCGCGGCACCGCACCAGCTGTCGACGACGGCGCGACTGTGCGGGCATCCTGGCACGACCCGAAGGCGTCGACGCGCCTGCTCGAGATCGAGCTTGAGTTCGCCCCCGAGCGGCTCGCAGACCCCGCGGCCGGGCCGCGACGATTCCGCACCCGCACGTCGTGGTTCTACGACCTCGAGCAGGAGGGGCAGTGCGGCATGTCGGAGATCCGCACCGCGGGAGACGCAGCTGAGCCGGTTGCCGACGCGTGGCTGCGGTGGGACCCGGAGGCTGGCGGCGTGCGCGTCGCCGAGCACCGCAACTGGCGTGACGCGAAGAACGGGCCGCTCCGCCATGACGGCCCGGTGCCGCCGCTCACGGTTGGCATGTTCGCGGTGCTCATCGGCAGCCTGAACCACGACAACGCGCACGGCTACACCCTCCTCGCGGCGGTGCGCAACGACCTGATCGGGGCAACCGGGGTGCGGCTCGCGGTCGCGCGACTCCTTGAGAGTGCCGACTATTCGCCAGTGAAGCTCGCCGGCATCATCGAGGCTGAGCCCGACGCGATCGCGACGCTGTGGCCCGCGCTCGGCGAATCGATCCGCGTCGCAGCGAGCGCGAGTGCGCCGCCCCGCTGGCTGAATCGTGTGCTCGACGCGGCCCTGTTCAGGGCCCCGGCGCTCCGGGCAGCCGCCGAGCGCGGGCTCATCCCCGCCGATGCTGCCGCGTGGCCGGGTCTCGCCGATCTCGCGGGGCGCAAGGGCAGCCTGGCGGCGCTTCGGAAGGCCCGCGAGCTGCGGGTCGCGCTCGGGGTGCGAGAATAGACGGATGCGTATCGTCTTTGCAGGAACCCCCGAGTTCGCCGTCCCGAGCCTGAATGCCCTCGCGGCCGCGGGCCACGAGATCGTCGGGGTGATCACCCGCGAGGACGCCCCGCTCGGGCGCAAGCGCGTGCTCACGCCGTCGCCCGTCGCTGTCGCTGCCGAGGCCCTCGGTCTTGACACGCTCAAGGCGAACCGTCTCGGTGAGGACGCGACGGCCTGGGTCGCCGAGCGCGCACCCGAGCTCGGCGTGATCGTTGCCTACGGCGGGCTGCTCCGCGAGCCGCTCCTGTCGCTGCCCGACAACGGGTGGATCAACCTGCACTTCTCTGACCTCCCGCGCTGGCGGGGCGCCGCCCCCGTGCAGCGGGCGCTCATGGCTGGCGAGCAGGAGTTGGGGGTCACCGTCTTCCGCCTCGTCGAAGCGCTCGATGCCGGCGACGTGCTCACCCGCGACTCGACGAGCTTCGCGCCGGGAACGTCAGCGGGCCAGGCGCTCACCGAGCTCGCGAGCACGGGAACAGACGCGCTGCTCGCAGCGGTCGCGCTGCTCGCGGACGACGGGCAGGCGGGAGAGCCGCAGGTCGGCGAGGACACCTACGCGCACAAGCTCACTCGGGAGGACGGGCTCATCTCGTTTGGCTCTGGCACGACCGCGGGGGCCGCGCTCGCGCACTGGGCAGGCGTCACCCCGGAGCCCGGCGCGTACGCGCTGCTCGGCGACCAGCCGGTGAAGCTCACCGAGCTGCGCCCGTTCGCGGGCGAGGTCCCGGAGGATCTCGCCGCGGGCGAGGCCCGGCTCGTCGGGAAGGTCGCCCTGCTCGGCTGCGCTGACGGTGCCCTCGAACTTTCACGGGTACAGCCAGCTGGCAAACCCGCAATGGACGGAAACGCCTGGCTTCGCGGCCGCGGCGGAAAGGCGGAGCTCGCATGAGCCCACAGGACAGCGGCGACCGGGGAAC
>JAGNOB010000235.1:0-1831 GCA_017990305.1 Leucobacter sp. | reverse complement strand
GGTGCCCTCGAACTTTCACGGGTACAGCCAGCTGGCAAACCCGCAATGGACGGAAACGCCTGGCTTCGCGGCCGCGGCGGAAAGGCGGAGCTCGCATGAGCCCACAGGACAGCGGCGACCGGGGAACTGGCGGCGGATCGCGCGGCGGTAACCAGGGCGGAAGCGACCAGGGCGGCGGATCGCGCGGCGGCCAGAGTCGCGACGGTCAGCACGGTGGCGGTCAGCGAGGCTCCGGCCAGCGCAGTGGCAACCCGCGCGGCGGCGGCCAGTCCCGCGGCAACGGCCAGTCTCGCGGCGCCGGCCAGTCTCGCGGGCAGCGCGACCGCGCCCCGCGACCGCGCATCTCGGGCGCGCGCATCGTCGCCTACGATGTGCTGCGCGACGTTGTGGATCGCGACGCCTACGCGAACCTCGCCCTTGCCTCGCGGATCCGCAACGCTCGGCTCGACTCGCGCGACGCGGGTCTCGCGACCGAGCTCGCTGCTGGCACGCTTCGCGGTCTCGGCCGGATCGACCGCATCATCGAGCTCGCGGCGGGCCGCCCGGTCGCGGATATCGATCCCGTCGCGCTGAACGTGCTGCGGCTCGGCGCGCACCAGCTGCTCTCGATGCGCACCGCGGCGCACGCTGCCGTGCACGAGAGCGTTGAACTGCAGCGTCGCGTCGGCAACGAACGCGCCGCCGGTTTCGTGAACGGCGTGCTGCGCGAAATCGGTCGCGCGACGCCGGAGGAGTGGGACGCGCGCATCGTTGCCGAGGCGGCGACGCCCGACGACGCGCTCGCCGCACGCGCCTCGCACCCGGCCTGGGTGCTGCGCGCGCTGCGCGACGCCCTCCGCGCCGAGGGCCGAGAGGCCGAGATCGAGGCGTTGCTCGACACGAACAACGCCTCGCCGCGCGTGAACCTTGCCCTGCTCGAGGGCGCGGGCATCACGAGCGAGGAGCTTGCCGCGGTCGAGCCAGACCTGTTTGAGGCGATCGGGGTGTCAGCGATCGGCATGGAGCTCGTCGGCGGCGACCCGGCGCGCGCGATGGCCACCGCGGAGGAGCAGGCCGGCGTGCCTGCCGGGCTGCTGCGTGTGCAGGATCAGGGCTCGCAGCTCGCGGCCCTCGCGCTCGTGCGCGCGACGCCGGTCGGCGAGGGGGAGCGCTGGCTCGACCTGTGCGCTGGCCCGGGCGGGAAGACCGCGATTCTCGGTGCGGAGGCGCTCATCGTTGGGGCGACAGTGCGTGCGAACGAGGTGTCGGAACATCGCGCGGATCTCGTGCGCGACTCCGTGAGTGGCGTCGACGCGCTCCCCGGTGACGCTGTCGAGGTCGTCTCCCACGACGGCCGCGAGGAGGAGGCGTTCGGCTGCGGTCCTGGCGAGCACGAGCTGTACGACCGCATACTCGTCGACGCGCCCTGCTCGGGCCTTGGGGCGCTCCGTCGCCGGCCGGAAGCGCGCTGGCGCAAGCAGCCGGGCGACCTGCCCGAGCTCACCGCGCTCCAGAGCGAGTTGATTGATGCCGCCGTCGCGCACCTGAAGCCTGGCGGTGTGCTCGCCTATGTGACGTGCTCGCCGCACCTCGCAGAGACTCGCGTCGGTGTGGATCGCGCCCTGAAACGCCACCCCGAGCTGCGCGAGCTCGACGCGAAGGCCGCGGTGCGCTCCGCATCCCGCGAGGACGAGCAGCCGGAGCTCGCGGGCGAGCAGCTCAGCACCCAGCTCTGGCCGCACAGGCACGGCACCGACGCGATGTTCGTGTCGCTGCTCACGCGGGAGGGCTAGCGCGGGCCGCCGGCGGGATTACCCGGAAGGGCTCCCGCCCGCTCGGCGGTGGATGAGGG
>JAGNOB010000234.1 GCA_017990305.1 Leucobacter sp. | reverse complement strand
CGCTGGTCTCTTCGAGACTGCCTGGCCGTTCCTCGCCGGCCTCGCGATCGCCTGGCTGGTGACGCTCGCGTGGCGGCGGCCGCTCGCGGTCTGGCGCACGGGTCTGCCCGTGTGGATCGGGGCCGCAGGCCTCGGACTCCTGCTGCGCGCTGTTGTCGGCCAGGGCACGGCCCTGCCGTTCGTGATCGTCGCAACGCTCACGCTCTGCGCGATGCTCGTTGGCTGGCGCCTCATTGCCGCTCTCATGCGGACGCTGAGCGCACGCCGCGCACGCTAGTCCTCGCCACGCAGCTCCTGCGCCGTCCAGCGCACACTGGTCACTTCGGGGACGGGGATCACATCGGCAATCGCGGCCTCGAGCGCCGCGTCGTTCCGCTCAAGCGACACGACGGTCGCGGTGAACTCCACGATTCCCTCCGCTACGTCATTCGCCTCGAGCGAGTGCACGGTGAACTCGGGGTTCTGCAGCGCCGCGACTACCTGCGAGCGAACGGCCACTTCTGCGGCGGCTGACGAGCGAACGACGAACTCGTACTCGGTCGCGACAGGCTCCTTCGTCGAGGAGCCACCAGCCCGATCAAGAAACCGGCCGAGCGGTCGCAGCAGAATATTCGAGAGCACGATCGCGACCGTGCCACCGAGGGCGACGAGCAGCATGCCTCCGCCCGCGAGCGCGCCGACAGCGGCCGAAGCCCAGAGCGTTGCCGCGGTGTTCAGCCCGGAGATTGACGCGCCCTGCTTCATGATGACACCGGCACCGAGGAAGCCGATTCCGGAGACGATCTGGGCAGCGACGCGCGTGGGATCAGCCCCCGATTCGGTGAAGCTGAATGCCCCCATGATCACGAACAGCGCGGCCCCCAGACTGACGAGCGCGTTCGTGCGCACGCCTGCGGTGCGGGATCGCAGTTGCCGTTCGAAGCCGATCGCGGCTCCTAAGCCCAGGCCCGCGACGATACGAAGGGCAAGGTCGAAGTAGTCCATTGTCAATTACCTTTCACACGATTGAGAATCCGGCTCACACAAGCGGCGGGCGCGAGACACAGCTCGCGCCCGCCGCAGCGGTGAGACGGGAGTTAGATCCAGCTCCCCACACGGCGCACGTATGCGCGTTTGGCGAGCTGCACGACGACGCAGTACGTCGCCAGGGTGCCGATGAGCCACGGGAAGTAGCTCCACGGCAGCGGCACGAGGCCTACCGCAGCACCAAAGCCGGTGAACGGGAGCAGGATTCCGAACAGGCATACGCTCGCCGTCGCAATGATGAGCGGCGCGCCCGCTCGCGACTGGATAAACGGGAGCCTGCGCGTGCGCAGCAGGTGCACGATGAGCGTCTGCGAGATGATCGACTCGATGAACCATCCCGATTGGAACAGTGCCGCCTGGTCGGTACTGTTCGCGGCGAACACGAACCACATGAGCGCAAATGTGGTGATGTCGAATATCGACGAGAGCGGGCCGATGCGCAGCATAAACTGCGCGAGCGTCTTCGATTCCCACTTCCGGGGCTTGCGAATCTGCTCGTTATCGACTTTGTCCCACGGGAGTGTGAGCATCGACAGGTCGTACGCGAGGTTCTGGATGAGCACGACGATGGGAATCATCGGCAGGAACGGGAGCAGTGCGCTCGCTACGAGCACCGAGAAGACGTTCCCGAAGTTCGACGACGCGGTCATCTTGATGTACTTCATGGTGTTCACGAAGGTGCGACGCCCCTCCATGACGCCGTTCTCGAGCACCGTGAGATCCTTTTCGAGCAGAATAATGTCGGCAGACTCTTTCGCGATGTCCACCGCTGTGTCCACCGAAATGCCCACGTCGGCAGTGCGCAACGCGGGAGCGTCGTTGATGCCGTCGCCGAGATAGCCAACGGTCCGCCCGCCCTCGCGCATCGCTTCGATGATCCTCGCTTTCTGCGAGGGGTTCGTCTTCGCAAACACGTGGGTGCGTTCGGCGAGTTCGGCGAGCTCCGCGAGCGATAGCGCCTCAGTGTCCTCACCCAGCACGATGTTCGTGGCGTCGATCCCGACCTCGCGGCACACCGTCGCCGTCACGAGCGGGTTGTCGCCCGTGATGACCTTCACGTCGATTCCGTGCGAAGCGAGGGATCGCAGCGCAGGCTTCGCAGAGGCCTTCGGCGGGTCAAGAAACGTGAGGATCCCGACCATCGTCATCTGCACCTCGTCTTCGACGGCGTACTCGATGTCGCGGCTGCGGGGCCCCGCGACCGGAATGTCGCGGATCGCAAGCCCGAGCGCGCGCATCCCGAGCGCATTGTGCTCGGCGACGATCGCCTCGATCTCGGCCCGGCGTTCCGCGGTGAGGCGGCGCGGCTCGGTGCCGACCATCTCCCACTCCGAGATGCGCAGAATCTCCTCCGCGGCGCCCTTTGTGACGATCATGTGCATCTGCTCGTCTTCCGCGACAACCACGGACATGCGCCGCCTGGCGAAGTCAAAGGGCATCTCGTCGATGAGCTCGAAGCGGCTCACGGAGCGGTCAAGATCGTCCCCTGCCGCGCTGAGCACGGCCTCGTCGAGGAGGTTGCGCAGCCCGGTCTGGAAGTGCGAGTTCACGGTCGCCCAGCCAAGCGTGCGATCGCTCGAGTGGCCCGCGGTATCGAGGTGACGCTCAAGCACGATCCGGTCCTCCGTGAGCGTGCCGGTCTTATCGGTCGCGAGAACCTCCATGCCGCCAAGATCCTGGATCGCGGCAAGCCGCTTCACGATGACCCGTGAGCGGGACATCATCTGCGCGCCCTTCGCGAGGTTCGCGGTGACCACGAGCGGCAGCATCTCAGGGGTAAGGCCTACGGCGGTGACGACCGCGAATAGGAAGGCGCTCCCCCAGTCCTTCGTGAACCCGTTGATAATGAACACGGCAGGAACAACGACCGCCATGAAACGGATGAGTGTCCAGGTCACCTTCTGGATGCCAGTGTCAAAGGCCGTCAGTGGGCGGGCACCCTGGATCGACGCCGCGAGGCTACCGAAGGCCGTGCGGTCCCCTGTCTGCAGGACCAGGGCGGTACCGGATCCTGACACAACCGACGTACCCATGAAGCCGAGGTTCTCGGCCTCGAGCGGATCCTTCATCGTCTCAAGCGGCGTCACGCGCTTCTCGACGGGCATCGCCTCGCCCGTGAGCATCGCCTGATTCACCTGCAGGTCTGTACTGCGAATGAGCCTCACGTCCGCCGGCAGCATGTCGCCTGCGGCGAGCTCGACGATATCCCCCGGCACGATCTCCTCGTTCGGGCGCTCGCCAGTGACCGGTACTCCGTCAATCTGCCGCGTCACAGCAGAGGTCGTGCGCACGAGTGCGGCGAGCCGATCCGCCGCTCGACTCGAACGGAACTCCTGCCAAAACCGCAGCACCGAGCTCACGAGCACCATCGTGCTGATCGTGAGCACGCCGAACCAGTCAGCGCCCTCTGCAGGGTCGGCGAGCAATACATCGGTGACGAACATCACCGCGACAAGCCCGATGAGGATCAGGATGAACGGGTTGCGGAGCGTACGCAGATACTGGACGATCGGGCGGGGCGGGCGCTGATGGCGCACGAGGTTCGGACCCCACCGCACGAGACGAGACTGCGCCTCCGCGGCGGTGAGCCCGAGACGGTGCGCGTGGACGAGCTCGAGAACGCCCTCCGGAGTCGCGGCGGCGGCGCGCTCAAGCATCTGAGTGTCGACCGCAGCGGGGCGGCCTGCTAGCTTGCGCCTCTGCTTGGTCGTTAGAGGCGTGGGTGGGGTGATCGTGGGGGTTGTGGCTGTCGTGTGCATGGCAAGCGGTCCTTCGGGTGCGTACGCGCGCCGTGTCAGAACGCAGCGGGCTGCGCGGGCGGCATCAAGCGGAGTTGCTCTCGAGAATTCCTCGATTCACCGCGCGGCGCTCCCGGGTTGTGCTGGACAGCTTCAGCTCTGACCGGCTGCAGCTCGTGCCTGGGGGCCGCGCGGGGTGAATGATCGACTGTCGTCGTCCACGGCGCCACCTCCTCGACTCAGCAGCGCTCGCCAGAACGAGCAGGCCGGAACCATGCGGTTCTCGCCACACCTCCACGTCAGAGCTTTGGCACTGCGTGACGTATCCGATCAACGGAATCCGCTTGGGGCCGACCCTTAAGCCGGGAAGGCCTGTCCTCAGCCTGGGCGTCTCTCGACGTCGTGGGATGAGCGGACTGTGTTCACGCAGGAGCCTCGCCGAACGAAGCGCTACGCTCTCCACCATACCCAGAGTTGCTCAGTTGCGCAAACGCGTTGTAAACTCTTGGGCCTCGCACAACAGAGAGTGCCCCACCCCTCGCGCCCTCTCGGGCGAAAGCGGCGGGGCACTTACTGCTCCGTCGTCAGGCGGGATTAGCCGCGCATTGATATCC
>JAGNOB010000233.1 GCA_017990305.1 Leucobacter sp. | reverse complement strand
CGGCTGTACGCGCCGACGAGCACGATATTGTACGCATCGAGGCCGCGCTTTCGCACCGTTCAACCGTGCCAGCAGAGCGCTGGGCAGAGGCCGATTCCGCGGTCCACGAGGAAATCGCGCGCGCCGCGCACAATCCGATCCTCTTCGAAATCTACACAGCGCTACTGCCGCGGCTGCAGGATTCTGTGCAGTCGGCGATCACCCGTGACGGGTTCCGTCGCGACGATCCACGCGGCCACGAAGAGGTACTCGACGCGATTCGCCGCCGCGACCCGAACGCGGCTGGCGACAGCGCCGCCGCAAACCTCGCCGCGACCGAACGCTGGGACATAGCGGAGCGGGCCGGCACCGTCCAGTAACGCCGACCCGCTCTGCTGATGATCCGCTACGCGTCGAGCAATTCTGTAACGAGCGCCGCGATGTCACTCCGCTCGCTCCGGGTGAGCGTGACGTGCCCGAACAGCGAGTGCCCCTTCAGCTTCTCGATCACCGCGGCAACTCCGTCGTGTCGACCGACCCGCAGGTTGTCGCGCTGTCCGACATCGTGGGTGAGCACCACGCGCGATCGCTGGCCGATGCGGCTCAGCATCGTCAGCAACACGTTGCGTTCGAGAGACTGCGCCTCGTCAACGATGACGAACGCATCGTGGAGCGATCTGCCTCGAATGTGCGTGAGCGGAAGCACCTCGACAAGGTCGCGCGCGACAACCTCGTCGAGCACGTTCTGGGAGACGATCGAGCCGAGTGTGTCGAACACCGCCTGGCCCCAGGGGTTCATCTTGTCCTGCTGATCGCCGGGCAGATATCCGAGCTCCTGGCCGCCTACCGCATACATCGGGCGGAAGACCATGACTTTCCGGTGCTGCTGGCGTTCAAGGACGGCTTCGAGACCGGCGGCGAGGGCGAGCGCCGACTTTCCGGTGCCGGCTTTACCTCCGAGGGACACGATCCCGACCGCTGGGTCGAGGAGCAGATCAATCGCGAGCCGCTGTTCTGCGCTGCGCCCGTGCACGCCGAACACCTCACGGTCGCCTCGGATTAGCCGGAGCGATGATGCGCCGTCGACGCGGCCAAGAGCCGAGCCACCCCCTGGCGCGCTCATGATGAGGCCAGTGCCGAGCGTTAGCTCGCTCACCAGCTCAACGTCGTCGAGCCGTTCCTCTTCCCACAGGGCATCCATCTCTGCATCGCTGAGTTCGATCGTCGCGGTGCCGAGGTAGCTGTCGTCACCCGTCTGGTCATTGCGGTACTCCTCTGCGCCGAGGCCAAGAGCTGCTGCCTTCACCCGCATCGGGAGATCCTTCGACACCACTGTCACCGCAAGCCCCTCGGAGGCGAGGCTCTGCGCGACGGCGAGGATTCTCGTGTCGTTGTCGCCAAGTCGCATGCCGCTCGGCAAGACCTCGGAGCTCGAGTGGTTGAGTTCGACCCGCAGCGTACCGCCGTCCTCGCCAACAGGCACGGGGAAGTCGAGCCGTTCATGCCGCTCTCGCAAGCCGTCGAGCAGCCGCAGCGCGCGACGTGCGAAATAGCCGAGCTCTGGGTCGTGACGCTTCTTCTCAAGCTCGGTCACGACAACCACGGGAAGCACAATGCTGTGCTCCGCGAACCTGAAGATCGCCGACGGATCGCTGAGCAACACTGACGTGTCTAGGACGTAGGTGCGCTCTACCTGTCCAAGCGATTCGCTCAGGTCGATCGAGGGCTGCTGGAGGGTATCTCGGGTATGTGCCACGGCGGCTCCTTCGTTCTGCCGGGGCGGCCCCGGCGAAACGAGTCGGCCGTAGCTTTCGAGGGTGGCTGCGGCCTCCTCAACCGGGCACGGTGCCCGGTACAGCACACGGTACGCCGCGAAGGTAACGGGGAGCTTTCGACACGCTGACGGGCACGTAAGCATCTCCCAGCGCGCCCCTCATAGGGTTGTGACAGTGGCAACGCGTCATTTCGACAGACGTGGCCAGTCTTATTGGTGCATTTCCTACATATACGACAACAGAAAAGTTTTCCCGTATTGCAATTCCTCCATGAAAGGGCGCTAGGCTGATGCCATGACTGATGCGCGCATCCTCCGAACCAGGGCAGCACTCCACGGGGCGATCACCGAACTCGCCACGCAGAAGCCCGTGGGCGAGATCACCGTTTCAGAGCTTGCAGAAAAGGCCGGCATCAACCGGGTGACGTTCTACAAGCACTACACGACTCCTGCTGAGGCCCTCGCCGACGCGCTCCAGACCGAGCTGTCTGCCGCATGCGAAGCAGCCCCGCCGGCTGCCGCACTCGATCCGTTCACGCACTACATTTATGCGTCGCTCGATCACTTGGAAGCGCGCCGCGAGCTGTACACGATCGCGTTCAGCGATCAGGTCGACGGCACGATCCCGATCATGCTTTCCCGTTTCCTCACCGGCGTCGCCGAGACGTACCTGACCAAGCGCCGCAAGCGTAAGCCTGCCATCCCCGATGTGGATCTCGACGTTGCAGCAGCGTTCCTCGCCAACGGTGCAACCGGCGCGATCCGTGTGTGGATCCTCGAGGGCGACATGTCACGCGAGCGCTTCTTCGAGAACCTCCCGCACCTCCTCCCCGCTTGGTTCCAGGCGGAGGAGAGCAACTAGCTTTCAGGTCACAGTCTGTACATAGGGCGAGCCCCGACGGAAACGTCGGGGCTCGCCCTATGTCATAGCTGAGTCGACCATCTAGCGACGGGGCGGGGCCAGCGCGGGCTCCTTGCCGAACTGCTTGGTGACGAACAGCACGAGGATAACGATCGCGCACGCGATCCAGCCCGAGACCCCAAGGGGGTTCACGAGTGCCAGCGGCAACGGGGCACCAGCCATCGTGAGCACCAGGTACAGGCCCGCAGCGCCGTTGAGCGCGCCATGCGCGAGAACCGCGGGCCATACCGAGCCGCTGCGCAGCCGCAGCCATCCGAACAGGATCCCCCAGAGCACACTGCCCACCGTCATCAGCGCGACACCGCGCCAGTCGAACAGGCCGAAATTGTGCCCGAGAAGGGTGAGGGGCGCATGCCAGACACCCCAAATCGCGCCGCTGATGAGCAGCGCTGGCCACACCCCGAGCGGGCGCAGCGCCGGCAACAGCCAGCCGCGCCACCCGATCTCTTCGCCAAACGCGGGGAGAATATTCAAGATCCCGGCGAAGGGAATCATCACGAGTTGTGTGAGAAACACCGTCCTCACGCTCCCCGCCGGCGCCCCAGACGCTACCAACACCTGAGTGAAGCCGGAGAGGTTCGCGATATCGGGTGTGAACCACCCGCAGACTGTGGCGACCACGAGCGCCAGCGACACCACCAGCATGGGCGCCAGCGCACCGACGACGATGAACCAAACGACGCGCTTTGCTGGCCGAAGCGGCCAGAGGCCGAGAAAGCGGGCGCGCCCTGTGCGCGGCGTTTTGAGAAGGAACACGACAGCGAGCATCGCGATCGCGGGCGTAAACATGGCTGCGATTGGTGTGAACTGCGCGAGCAGCTGCTGTCCGATCGACAGGGTCATCGGGCTACCCGCCATGAGCGACCAGAGCGGCAGTGCGACGAGCCAGGCCAACCCGAGGGCCAGCACGACAAACAGCACAACCGCGCCCCATGGCACGCGTGCTAGCTGCGGGGGTTGCGTCTCAGTGGAACTCGCGGTCGAGGCTGACTGCGGCGCGACAGGCATTGCCTGTGCGGGGCCAGAACGATCTGGGTCCGACTGGCCCGGAATCGCAGGGAATTGTTCGGCTGTCATTGCGAATCTCCTTCGATTTCTGGTGTTCTTCTTGGCAGCTCAGGCGGGCGAACCTCGCTTCGGAGCTGTGGCTTGCTTGCGCCCTCGGATGCAGCGGTCAACACGGCAGCGGCGTCTTCGGCCCCCGCAAGCGTAACAACGAGCACGCGGCCATCGCGCTTGGTAATGACCAAGCCCTCGCCGCCGCGGGGCACGATGCCCGTGCGATTCCCCGAGAATCTCAGCCCCCAGCCGCCGAACTCGCCGAGCGGGTTAATCTCGGCGGTGACGACGCTCGCGACGTCTTCCGCCGGCACCCTAAAGACGGGGAACCCGATCATCGACTTCGCCTCGAACCCCTGCGGCCCGATCCGCACACTAAACCGCATGCACATGAGCATGAGTGCGGCGCAGAACACGAGCGTGCCGAGCGCAATCCACCCTGCGACGGCCTCGATCGTGAACATCCAGATGCTGAACACCGCGAGTAGCACGAGGGCGCTCGTGACGACCCACGACATTGTGCGGGATGGGGTCACGTCGCCCACCCACACCGCGCGCTCGGCACCGGTGAGCGGGAGCGGATCGGCTGGCGGCTCGCCCGTCTCGGGGTCGAGCTGCAGCTTCGGCTGCAGCAGATACGCGATCACCCCA
>JAGNOB010000231.1 GCA_017990305.1 Leucobacter sp. | reverse complement strand
GATTCTCGGCTCCCGCTTCGGCGAGCAGTTGCCTCGCCTCATCAAGGTCTACCCCGTAGCCGACAGACTCGGGTGGGCTGGCCCAGTAGACGTCAGGGAAGATCCCGCGGGCGGGTTCGCCGAAGCCAAACCAGCCGCTCTCGAGCAGCGCCTCACGGTCTACGGCGATCGCGAGCGCGCGGCGCACGCGGGGGTCGCTCACGACATCCGAGGCTGGATTGAGGAAGACGACGTTGCTCACCAGACGAACGGATTCAAACAGCGTCACCGCGTCGGCTTCGCGTACGAGGTCGGCGTGCGGTGTAGCGACGTCGAGCGCGATGTCTTGCTGCCCACCGATGAGCGAGTTCGCCCGCGTCTGCGGCTCGGTGAGGATCGTGAACGCGATCTCAGACGCACGAGCGCTGTCCTGGTCCCAGTAGTCTTCGTAACGCTCGACGCGGAGCATGTCGCCGCGGCGCCACTCGGCAAACGACCAGCCGCCGGCACCCACCGGCGCCGTGCTGAGGTCGCCGCCTGCCTCTTCGGCGGCCGTTGGCGACACCATCATGCCCGCGCGGTCAGCGAGGCTCATGAGCAGTGAGGCGTCTGGCCGGGATAAGACGAGCGTCGCGGTGAGGTCGTCATCGATCCGCACATCTTCGATCGCGGCAAGCTCGGGTGCAACGAGCGAGTCTTCTGCCTGCCCGCGCTCGACGTTGTATTTCACGGCCTCAGCGTCAAAGGCGGTGCCGTCGTGAAAGGTCACTCCGTCTCGGAGGTTCAGTTGCAGCTCGGTCGGCGACAGCTGCTCCCAGCTCTCGACCAGCCCGGGCGCGGGAATGAGGTCAGTGTTATAGGAAATCAACGTGTCATAGATCGGGAAGAGCAGCTGTTGATCCGCCGCGGAATTGCCGCGAATCGGGTCGAGTGAAGACGCGTCTGTCGCGGCCGCGATGCGTAGGGGCCGATCCTCGTCGCCACCGCCGTTGCCAGCGCCGTCGCTCGAGCACGCACCCAGCAGGAGCACCGCAGCAGCGGCTGCCGCTGCAACCGCAAGAGTTTTCGGAGACATCATTGTCTTCTACCTTTCAGCCGTCGCGAACTCGGCGCCACCCCGCTACGGCCGGGGTCAAGCGCAGAGACACTTGTACGTTGATGGGGCATTCGCCGCACGGCAACACTGCCGTGCGGCGGCTTCGTGTTCTTCAGCGGCCACACCGGGGCCGAGCGCTATTGTTCACATGTTGAATAAAATGTCGCGTTTTGTCGAACATTTAAGCACGCGATCTCGGCGAGCGCAAGCACTGAGAGCCGAGCGCAACCCACGCCAGGCCACCCACTAAAACACAAACGTCTAGCAAATAGCTTGCTGCACGGAGAAAACCCACGTATCGTGAGCCAGACTCGCCAACGCTGGAGGATCGCACGCGCGCGTTCGTCGCGCCAACCCCGCACCGTACCCAATCAACGAGGAGCTGGTTATGGACAACTCGCAGGCCGCCGAGCACGTGGATATCGCCATCATCGGCGCCGGAATATCGGGAATCGCCGCGGCGATAGCGGCGAGGCGCTCGTACCCCGAAGCAACGGTCGCGATGCTAGAAATGCGCGAGAACATCGGCGGCACGTGGGATCTGTTTCGCTTCCCAGGCATCCGCTCCGACAGCGATATGTACACGCTCGGCTACAGTTTCAAACCCTGGGCGCAGCCCGAGGCGATCGCGTCGGGCGATGCGATTCTCGAGTATCTCCGAGAGACCGTCGACGACTTCTCCATCGCCCCGCTCATACGCTTCGGTAACAAGCTCACACGCGCGTCGTGGGAGAGCGCACGCAACCACTGGAAGCTCGAGCTCGCAGGGCCAAACGGCGCGACAACGCTGACGTGCACCCACCTCTACCTTGGCACCGGATATTACAGCCACGAGAAGGGGTACGACCCAGCGATTCCCGGTGAGGACACGTTTCTCGGCGAGATCGTCCACCCCCAGCACTGGCCAGCAGAGCTCGAATACGCCAACCGCCGGGTCGCCGTGATCGGTTCCGGGGCCACCGCGATCACGCTCGTGCCCAGCCTCTCCGAGACGGCAGCCCACGTGACCATGATTCAGCGCTCCCCCACGTACATTCACGTGGCGCCAGCGGAAGACGAGGAGGCAAACGCGCTTCGCGCCCAGGTCGGGCCCGTCGAAGCGTTCAAGCAGGTGCGGCTGCGCAACCTCGAACAGCAGCAGGAGCGCTACGCGAACGCCCGCACCTATCCAGACGAGTTCGCGGCCGAAATCTTCGCCCCCATCGACGAGCTTGTCGGCACAGAAGTGCGAAAGGCCCATTTCACCCCAACCTACGGGCCGTGGGATCAGCGGGTCTGCCTCGCCCCGAACGGTGACCTCTTTCACTCGATCCGCGATGGCAGCGCGAGCGTCACAACCGGCGAAATTGATCGCATAATCCCAGACGGCGTGCGCATGCGAGACGGCAGCCTCGTCGCCGCAGACATCATCGTGAAAGCGACCGGGCTGAGGCTCAACGTCGCGGGGGACGCCGAGTTCGTCGTCGACGGCACACCCGTGGACTTCAGCAGCGCCCTGACCTACAAGGGCATGGCGTTCTCGGAGGTGCCGAATCTCGTCGCCGCCTTTGGGTTTCTCAACTCCTCCTGGACACTGCGACTCGAGCTCGTCAACGAGTATTGGCTACGCATTCTGCGGACCATGACTGAGCTTGGGGCGGAGCGCTTCACGCCCGTGCCGCGAGAGCAGGATCGCGGCACGCCAACGCGCCCGTTCATGGAGGATTTCAGTTCCGGGTACGTGCAGCGAGGCAACCCGCGCCTTCCCCGGCAGGGAAACACACCGTGGGTCTTCCCGCAAACCTGGGACGAGACGCTCGAGCTCTTCGCGGCCGATCCCGAGAGTGAGGGCGTGCTCGCGTTCGCACCGCACCCCCAACCGCGCGAAGCACAGTACGCGCATCATCGAGAACGGGGTGCTTGACGCAACCGCGTTCGCCGTCTCCCAGCTGCCACCTGGCAGCTGGGAGAACACGCGTCTGGCAGAGCACGGATCATTTACGATACCGACACACCAATAAACTTTGCTTTCCCGAGCAGACTCATCTCGAACCCTTCGACGTCTTCGTTGAGGCCGACGATCGAGTCAACGAAAGCGATCGGAAAGGAAGCGGTGAAGTCGAAGACTGCCTCTGCGGCTCGGTCAAGACCCGGCTTACGGTCAGCGCTCTCGATCGATTGGTTCTGCTCGATAAGCGCCGCTTCCAAACCGGGTGCTGCTATCCCAGAGGGATTGTAGAAGCCGTCTTCGCCAAACGCCAGCGCATAGGTCATCGCAGGGTCCGGCCGACCGGTCCACTGCGAGAATGACGCCGGCGAGGTCTTTTCAACGAAGAACTCCTGCGCTTGCTGCACCACCTCACGAGGCAGCAAGTTGACCGTGACGCCAATCGCCGCCCACTGTTCCTTGAGGATCTCACTGATTCGCGTGATCTGGGCATCAGCGACGATGAGCAGGTCAAAGGTCAAGTTCTCCCTGCCTGCCTCGGCGAGCAACTCTCGCGCCGTCTCGGGATCGTAGTCGTACTTCACCGTAGCCGGCGGCGAAGCCCAGTATCCCTCAGGAAACACGCTGTTGGCGACCTGACCTCGCCCGAAGAATCCACTCTGCAGGATCGCTTCGCGGTCGATCGCAAGCGACAGCGCACGACGCACCTTCGGGTCGCCTAACTCGTCAGAGCCAGTATTGATGTAGATCATGTGACTGTTCACGCGAGGGGCCTGGTACAGGGCGACTCCCGCGGCGCTCTCCAGTGATTCTGCGTCTGAGGGAGCGACGTCGAAGACGATGTCTTGTTGCCCTCCGCGCAGTGACGTCACTCGGGTCTTCGGTTCAGGCACGATATTCAACATGATCGACGGCGCCCGAACGCTCTCCGCGTCCCAGTAATCGTCGTACCGGTCGACTTGAAGCGATTCCCCGTGTCGCCACTCGTTGAAGACCCAACCGCCCGCGCCGACGGGCGCCGTGCTCAGGTCACCGTTCGCGGCTTCAGCAGCAGTGGGAGACACCATCATGCCGGCGCGATCCGACAGCGCCATCAGCAGTGATGCATCCGGCTGACTCAACACGAGTGTCACTTTGTGGTCGGTCTCCACACGAACCTCGTCGATAGAAGCGACGTCAGGAATGATGTTGGAATCATCGCTCTTCGCACGCTCGATGTTGTATTTGACCGCTTCTGCGTCGAAAGGCGTGCCATCGTGAAACGTCACCCCGGTACGCAAGGTGAGCGAGAGCTCTGTCGGCGTCACGAGTTCCCAGTTTTCAGCTAGGCCCGGTTCAGCCTCGAGCTGCGAGTTGTAGGAGATGAGGGTGTCGTAAATGGGAAATAGG
>JAGNOB010000232.1 GCA_017990305.1 Leucobacter sp. | reverse complement strand
CCCGAGGTCAGCGACATGCACGCCCGCAGCCTCCGCGACGGTCTGCGTTCCGTGCAGCTCGCCTTCCGCGAGGCATCGCCGATCCCCGACCCGATCGGCAAGGGCCCGGGCGAGAAGTACACCGGCCCGGTGAACTAAGAGGTTCAACTCCTGCGAGGGCGCGCTCCGGTTTCGACCTGGGCGCGCCCTATTGCGCTTTTTGCACGCCCCCGGGTTGGTGCAGCAGCGCCGCACACTGGCGGCGCACGCCGACAGCGCCACGTTCACGCTCGGGGCACACGGCCACTTGCCACCTGCGCAAGCCAGGTCCGCGTGAGCGCAGAAATACGAGAGAATAGAACCTATGGAACCGGTGGCGTGGCGCTCGCAGGTGGCGCTCGGGGTGCGCGATTCGCTTGGCGTAGGCATCGGCATCTTCCCACTCGGCGTCGCGCTCGGGGTTCTCGTCGTACAGGCCGGACTTCCCCTGTGGGTTGCCCCCGCACTCTCAATCGTGATCTTCGCCGGCTCCGTCGAGCTGCTCCTGGTGAGCATGCTCGCCGCCGGTGCTCCCCTGCTCACGATCGCTGTCACAGTGTTCGCCGTCAACTTCAGACATGTCTTCTACGCGCTGTCGTTCCCGCTCTCTCAGGTGAAAAGAGGGCTCCCCCGCGCCTACTCCGTCTACGCACTCATCGACGAGGCCTACGCGACATACGTGCTTCTCCCCGCGCGCCAGCTCACCAGCGCCCGCATACTCAGCGGCCAGATAATGATGCAGCTGTATTGGGTTGGAGGCGGCCTCATCGGCCTGGCGATCGCTCGCGCGCTCCCAGCGCCGATCGAAGGCTTCGAGTTCGCACTCGCCGCAACGTTCACGGTGATGACTGTTGACGCAGTCCGGTCGAAACGACAGGTGCCGTCGGCCCTGCTCGCTGCACTTGCGGCCGCCATCGCCATAGCGGCCTTCCCCGATAGCACGATGCTTGCGGCGCTCATCCTCTTTGCTGCGTTGCTTGCGGTCAGGTACGCGATCGAAGCCCGTCGGGGCCGCCCGGATGCCGACTCAGCGACCGTCGAGGGAGGAGCCACATGACCTGGTACCTCATCGCCGCGATCGCCATCGGCGGCATCATCACGTTCGGGCTACGGACGCTCCCGTTTGCGATGCTCAAACCACTTCGCAAATCAAAGTTCGTTCGAGCGCTCGGCGAATGGATGCCTGCCGGAATTGTGCTCATCCTCGCAGTCGTCGTCTTGCGCGACGAGATTGTGGCGCGCGGCGACCAGTGGTGGATGGCGCTCGCAGCGACTGCCGTCACCGTCGCAGTGCACCTGTTCTGCGGAAGGCGTATCCTGCTGAGCATCGCTGCGGGAACCGCTTGCTACATCGCGCTAGTGAACCTGCTCTAACGCGACAGCCTCACGCTGGTTCGGCTCCCTGCGATCGAGAAGGCGCTATCACTCGATGCGCTCGTGTGCGAGATCGTCACCGCCATCGGGATACGTCGCAACCTCAGATCTGCGCGAGAGGAACACAATACTCGCGACGAGCCCGCCCCAAATGATCGTCAGGGCGCAAACAAGAAAAGTTAGCGCAATCGGGGTCATCGTTTCACTCCGCTCGTCTGCGTTTTCGCCCCTGGCACTGGCGGCCAAGGCGTGAACCGTGTGGGGTCATACCGCCAGGGGCTGAGTGTCAGCGCCACCGAGCCGGCAATCATCACGAGGATCGAGCCCCAGCCTACGATCGCGAGATAGCCGGCGTCGTAGTCGGAGTACGGCTCTCGGATAAGCGTGACGATCGTCGTCACGAGCATATAGCCGAGCACAAGCGGGCCAAGCACGGACACGAAGAACAGCCACGCACGACCGACTTTGAAGGTCGATAGCGCACTGAGGTGGCCGCTGAGCTCTGCGCCAGCGCGCCGGATCCAGAGTACGGTGACCGTCATCACGACCGCCGAGGCGACAATGCCAATGTTGTTCGCCCAGTTGTCGATCGTGTCGAGCGCGGTCAAACCGGAGGTCGTGCCGAACAGCACCACCGAGATGATAGCGAGCACGCCGCCAATACCGTAGACGGCCCGCTTGCGGCTCAACCCGAACTTGTCCATGACGCCAGCGAGGATTACCTCCATGATCGAGATCATCGACGTGAGCCCCGCGAGCGTCAACGCGCCGAAGAACAGGGCTCCGAACAGCTCACCGCCGGGCATCTGAGCAGCAATCGCAGGGAACGTCATGAACGCGAGGCCGACGCCTTTGAGCCCCTCGAGGTCGGCCACGGCTACGCCCTGCTGGTGAGCGAAGAAGCCGAGCGTTGCGAACACACCAATGCCTGCGAGAATCTCGAACGATGAGTTGCCGAACGCGACGACGAGGCCTGGGCTCGTCATGTTTGACCGTCTCCGCCTGTAGGAAGCGTAGGTCATCATGATGCCGAACGCGACCGACAGTGAGAAGAAGATCTGACTGTATGCGGCGACCCAAACTGATGGGTCGAGGAGTGCCGCAAAATCAGGGGTGAACAGTGTGTTCAAACCATCGGCGGCGCCCGGCAGGAACAGCGCCCGCACGACGAGCACCAGGAAGCCGACAACGAGCAATGGAATCGCAACCATATTGAGCCGCTGCACGCCTCGCACGACGCCAGCACCGAGCACGATGAGCGCAACCAGCCACATAAGAACGAGCGGGATCAGCACGCCGGGAACGAACTGCATCGTGAACGGTTCGGTCGCCGTTTTCAGATACTCTCCGGTGAAATACCCAGCCGCGTCGTCACCCCAGCGCAGGTCGAACGAAAACACGAAGTAGCTCGAAGCCCACGCCAGCACCGCAGTGTAGTAGACCGCGATAAACACGCAGATCATCACTTGGAACCAGCCAATTCCCTCACCGAGCTTGCCCGCGAGGCGCCGCAGCGCGAGCGGTGCCGACCCGCGGAATCGATGGCCGATCGCGTAATCGAGGAACAGGATCGGGATGCCAGCGGTGAGCAGCGCAACGATGTACGGGATAAGGAACGCTCCACCGCCGTTCTCGTAGGCGACACCGGGGAACCGCCAGATGTTTCCCAGCCCAACGGCCGATCCGATGGCGGAAATGATGAAGCCCAGCTGCCCCGTCCACTCAGCCCTGGGCGGGGCAGCCGTAGCTGCGCGCTCTGTTGTGTTGCTCACGTTCCCTGCCGTCTTCGTCGCAAAAGTCTGCAGCGAGCGTAGCAGAGATGGTGTTAGCGGTGCGGAATGCCTGCGATCATGCCGCCGTCCACAACGAATTCGGCGCCGCTCGTAAACGAGGAGGCGTCGCTCGCGAGGAACACGATAGTGCCTGCGAGGTCTTCCGGCACGCCGGGACGGCCCAGCGGGATGTCGAGCTTATCGGGATCGATCCTCGCCGACATAGCCGTTGTGATGTAGCCAGGGTGCACGGAGTTCACACGAATGCCCGACGGACCGAGTTCGACGGCAAGCGACGCCGACATGCCACGCACCCCGAACTTCGCTGCGGTGTAGCCGTGCAGGCCCGGGCTACCGCGCATGCCCTCCACCGAGGAGATATTGATGATCGAGCCACTCCCCTGGGCCTTCATCGCCGGCACGACAGCGCGGCAGCCAAGGAACACCCCCGTCAGGTTTACCGAGATCACGGCATTCCACTTTTCGAGCGTGAAGTGCTCGATCGGCGCCGCGTTCGCGATCCCTGCATTGTTCACAAGCACGTCCACCGACCCGAACCTCGCAATAGTAGCGTTCACCGCCGCGCTCCACTGGTCTTCGTCCCGCACATCGAGTTCGACGAACTCAGCGCGCTCACCGAGCTCTGCTGCGAGCTCTGCGCCCTCGGCTACGAGCACATCTGCGACCATGACGTTCGCGCCGGCCTCGTGCAGCGCGCGTACGTATGCCTCACCAATACCGCGCGCCCCGCCAGTAACGAGTGCGACCTTGCCGCTCAGCGTAATCATGATGCAACCTCGACGACCACTCGACCAACCGTGTTCCCCGTAGCGAGCGCAGTGAGAGCTTGCGGGGCCTCGTCGAACGGGACGGTGTGGTCTACCACCGGAGAAATCTTGCCCGCCTCGAACAGCCGAATGAGTTCCTCGTGCGCCTCGACGACGAGGTGCGGTGCTCGCTCCTGATAGAGGCCCCAGTAGAGCCCCAGAATGGCGTAGTTCTTAATGAGTGGGCGGTTCATAGCAAGCTCGGGAATCGTGCCGCTCGCGAAGCCGATGACCACAATTCGGCCTTCAAAAGCGACGACCCGGGTCGAGGCGTTGAAAGCCTCGCCGCCCACCGGGTCGAAGATCACGTCGGCGCCGCTGCCTCCCGTGATGCGCTTCACCTCGGCGACAATGTCATCGCTGCGCAAGATCACATGCGCAGCGCCGGCATCCCTTGCCG
>JAGNOB010000230.1 GCA_017990305.1 Leucobacter sp. | reverse complement strand
GAGCATGTGGGTGTTCGAGCCTGGCAGCGACGCAGCCGTGCAGGGCCGCACAATGAGCGAGCTCGCGGCAGCTGGCGAGGGGGTGAGCGCCGACGCGCTCGAAGCCCGACGCATGCACGCCGGTCTCGATGACATCGCGACCGTCGTGTACACGTCAGGCACCACCGGCGCGCCAAAAGGCGCGCGCATCACGCACCGCAATCTTGTCGGCCAGGTGCTCAACACCGCGGCGGCCTACCGCGAGGTTGTCAGAGAGACCGGCAACACGATCCTCTTCCTGCCGCTCACACACGTGCTCGGAAGAGCCCTGCAGCTCATCTGTGTCGCGAACGGCATGCGCGTCGCACACCTCGCGAACCCGCAGGAGGTGGTGCGGGCGCTCGCGGTACTCAAGCCAACCTTCCTCGTCGTAGTACCGCGCGTGCTTGAGCGAATTCAAGCTGCCGCGGCCGCGTCTGCACGTGACAAAAAACTCTCCCGCGTCTGGAACGCCGCCGTGCGGGCGGCAGAGAGCTGGGGCAGCTTTCTCGAGAACCGCGACCGAGATCCGGGCGCCCGCGCTCCGCTCAGCCTCCGCGCACAGCACGCAGTGTTCAACCGGCTGTTCTACGCCCGGCTGCGCGGCGTGATGGGCAACCGCATCGAATACCTCCTCTCGGGAGCAGCAACGCTGCAGCCAGACCTCGCCCGCTTCTTCCGCGGTATCGGCGTACCAATCATCGAGGGGTACGGCCTCACCGAAACCACGGCCCCGCTCACCGGCGGCCGACCCGGCTCGCTCGCCGCAGGCAACGTCGGCACCCCTCTGCCGGGCAACCGCGTGCGGATCGCAGACAACGGCGAGGTGCTCGCCAGCGGCGTCGGAGTGTTCGCGGGCTACACCGACGCCTCCCGCAACACCGAAGCGTTCGTTGACGGCTTCTTCCGCACGGGGGATCTCGGGTCGCTGAGCCGCGATGGTGCACTCACGCTGCGCGGCCGACTGAACGACGTCATCGTCACCTCGACCGGCCGCACAATCTCGCCAGAGCCCTGGGAGCAAGCACTTGAGGCGCACCCGCTTGTCGCGCACGCGGTGTTGGTCGGCACCGACAGACCGTTCCTTACTGCGCTGCTCGTCATCGACGCCGAAGCCACAACCGAGTGGTTCAGGCGACGCGGCGAGACGCCGCCGGCCGAGCTCGCAGCATCCGGCATCGCCGTCTGCGCCAACACGGACCTCAGCGCAGAGCTGTCTGCTGCGGTCACCGAAGCCAACGCCGCGGTGCCGCCGTCGGAGCGCGCGCAGTATTGGCGACTCGTGACCGTTGGCGCAGGGCGCGCAGACGAGTTCGTCACGCCCACAATGAAGCTCAAACGGAGGGCTCTCACCGACGCGCTCAGTCCGACCATCGACGAGTTGTACGGCTGAGCAGTCGACCGTCCACCCCGCCCCGATCCACTGACGACAAGGAAGCCCCATGATCCAGAAGCGCTCGACCTCGATCCTCATCATCGCTCTTGCCGCTGCGCTCGGTGCAGCGCTCGCGCTCGCCGGCAGCCAGCACGGTTGGAGTGTCGGCGGCGTACCCGCGTTCGCGATCGCCGTGGCGATCGCATTCGTCGTGCAGTGGATCGCCTACGTGCCCGCGGCCATCGCACAGACGGACCGCTTCTTCGACGCCACCGGAAGCGTCACCTACATCGGTGTCACGGTGACCCTGCTCCTGCTCTCCCCCGAGCGTGATCCACGGGCGCTCATTCTCGGCGCCCTGGTGATCATGTGGGCGGCCAGGCTTGGCAGCTTCCTGCTCGTGCGCAATCTCCGCACGGGCGGCGACGACCGTTTCGCGAAGATCAGGGTCGCGCCGCTCCGGTTCCTGTCGGTGTGGACAATCCAGGGGCTGTGGATCAGCCTCACGGCCGCTGCCGCGTGGATCGCGATCGCCTCAGCCGAGTCCGCACCGCTCGGCTGGAGCGCATGGGCCGGCGTCGCGGTCTGGCTGCTCGGATTCTGCATCGAGGTCACCTCCGACCTGCAGAAGAGCCGCTTCAAGAAGAATCCAGCGAACTCAGGCAAGTTCATCAGCACAGGGCTGTGGTCTGTCGTTCGTCACCCGAACTACCTCGGCGAGATTCTGCTGTGGATCGGTGTGCTCATCGTCGCGGCCCCCGTGCTGCAGGGGTGGCAGTGGGTGGCGTTGCTGTCACCGCTCTTCGTGATCGTGCTGCTGACGAGAGTGTCGGGCATCCCGCTGCTCGAAGCGAAGGCGGAGCGCACCTGGGGCGAGGATCCCGAATATCGCGAGTATCGGGCGAAGACCCCCGCGCTTATTCCGGGGCTCCGCAACTCCTAGAGCGGCCCCGGGGCGGGAGGCTAGGCCGCGGCGAGCTCAAGGTGCAGCAGCGGGAAGGGCCGCCCGTCGCCGTCAAGCTCGCTGCGACCCACCTCACGGAAGCCGCGGCTGAGGTAGAACCCGTGCGCTGCGGGGTTTTGCTCGTTGACATCCACCCGCGTGACTCCGAGCCGCGCGACGGCCTCGGCGAGCAGCACGCTGCCCACGCCACGACCGCGGGCCGAGTCGTGGACAAAGAGCATCTCGAGACCGCCGTCGGCCACACCGGCGAAGCCGACAGGTAGGCCGTCGAGCTCGGCGACGACGAGCGTCACGGCCGGGAAATAGTTGGCGGCAAGATTGCTCTCGATCCGTTCGAAGTCCGACGCGGGGAGAAAGTCGTGGGTCGCCCGAACCGCACTCCGCCAGATCTCGACGAGGGCGGGGTACTCCTCGGCGCCGCGCGCCGGCCGCAGCACGGGAGCCGCGGCGTCGCGGTGCACGGTGAGCTCGAGGTCAATGAAAGCTCCGATGAGCGCCCGGTAGGTGGCCTCGACGACCTCGGGCGAGGCGTGCTGTTCCTCGGCAAGGCCGCGGACCTTGCTGATCACCTGCTCCACGCGATCCGGCGCGCGTACGGCCTGCTCGTCACCCTTCAGCTTGCCGGCGGCGACAACCCACTGCTGCCGCTCGGCGATGAGCCGCACGATCTCTCGGTCGAGTGCGTCGATGCTGTCGCGCACTTCGGCCAGCGTAGCGTTCTGGGGGTTTTCCATGGGCCAAGCGTAGCGCGCAGCGGTTAGGCGGCGCGCAGCGGCGAGGCAGGGTGCAGCGGCTAGGCAGGGGTGCCGGGTAGCGCCAGCGCTACCCCAATGCTCGCCTCCGGCCCATCGCGCGGTGCGCCCCGGCGCGGGTGAATAGAGGGGTGACACTACACCGCATTCGCACCGGCCGCCCGAAGAGCATCGGCGATCCACAATGATCTCCGCAGCGCGCCCCGTGCCCACCATCTCGGTCGTGATTCCCGCGTGCAACGAGGAGCGGCTCCTCCCCCGCTGTCTGCGCGCCCTTCTCGCGCAAACCGACCTGCCCGACGAGATCATCGTCGTCGACAACAACTGCACTGACGACAGCGCGCGCGTCGCAAGCGAGTTCCCGCTCGTGCGCGTGATCACCGAGGCACGGCCGGGCGTGACCTACGCGCGAACCGCTGGGTTCGACGCGGCGCGGTGCGATGTGATTGCGCGCATCGACGCCGACACTGTGGTGCGCGCCGACTGGATCGCGCAGATCCGCGCCGACTTCGCCGACCCCGCGCTCGACGGTCAGGGCGGCGGCGCAGCAATCGCCGAGCTGTCTCCGGGCGAGCGGTTCTGGTTCAACTGGTGGTACCGCGGGTTTCGGCTCTGGCACGAGCGCAGCATCGGGGTGCGGCCCATGCTCTACGGGTTCAACAGCGCGCTGCGGCGCCGGGCCTGGTTGCTCGCGCGCGAGCTCGTGATGCTCGGCGACGAGGAGGTGAGCGAAGACGTCGACGTGACGATCGCGCTGCTCCGCACCGGGCACACGCTCCGGTATGAGCCGCGCATGCGGGTGCGGGCGAGACTGTTTCGATCGGTGGATCGCGAGAAGCTCACGCGCTACTACGAGACAGACAGCAAGACGCTGACGAGGCACGGGTTCGGCAACCGCAGACGGTGGGTTTCGGCGGAGCAGGCCCGGTGAGACGACCCTGGTACCGCTCGCCTCGGGTGTGGATCAGCGCGCTCACCGCGCTCATCGTCGCAGCAATCGTCGTGGCCGCGTGGCCGACGGTTGTCGAGGCGTTTCGGAGCCTGCCACTCGTGAACCTGTGGGTGCTCGCGCTCCTCGTTCCCGTGCAACTCGCGAGCTTCGCCGTCACCGGTGAGGCGCTGTTCTCGTTCCTGCGGGCGCGGGGCGAGCTGCGCGGCATGCGCCCGCTCACCGCGATCCGCATGTCGCTCGAGTTCAACTTCGCGAACCACATGCTGCCCTCTGGCGGGGCGGCAGGCATCACCTACACGAGCTGGAAGCTCGCGGGGCTCGGCGTCGCCCCC
>JAGNOB010000229.1 GCA_017990305.1 Leucobacter sp. | reverse complement strand
GCATACACGAGTACAGTCACGACGACGGCACCCGTGAAACTCAGCCAGAGATACTGCGAGAGGCTTGTCACGCCGAAGAAGGCGATGCCGAGAACGACGGCGAAGCTGCTGCCGGCACCGACGCCGAGGATACCCGTGTCGGCGAGTGGGTTGCGGGTGAGCGCTTGGATGAGCGCGCCGGCGACGCCGAGGGCGGCGCCGAGCAGGAGAGCGAGGGCCGCGCGGGGCGCACGAAGCTCCGTGACGATAAATGCCTCCTCGCTGCCGTCCGGGTGCCAGAGCACGCGCCACAGCGTCGCGGGGTCGACTGTGCGCACACCCACCCAGAGGCTGAGCAACAGTGTCGCCGCGAGACACGCGAGTGCGACGGCGAGAAACAGGATGCGCCGACGTGCTGGGTGCGACTGCGGTGCGGGAGCCGGCTCAGGGCCCTTGCCGCTCACAGCCCGAGCTCGGCGAGCTGGCGGTCGTAGCGATCCCGGTTCTGCTCGAGGTCGTCGCTCGATTCCCAGATCGCTGCGAGCGAGGCAAGCGTGGCCTCGTCGAGCGCCTCGTACTGCTCGAGCCACTCCTCCTGCCTGTCGCGCCAGTAGCCGATGACGTCGTAGCGGTCAGGCGTCAGCCCGCGCTCGTGCCGGAGGTATCGCCTTGCGTCCCGCAGGGCGCCGGCCTCGCCAGACACCCAGACGTAGCATTCCGCGGAGATCGGCATCGCCCTGAGCGCCTCGGTGATCGCGCTCGGGCCGACGCCGTTGCCGCGGCCGATGATCCACTCGACCTGCATGCGCTCGCCGCCGATGTCGAGCCTGTGCGACTCGTCGGCGACCTCGACGGCTGCGACCGCGTGGACTCCGTCAGGCAGTTGTTCGGCGAGCCGCGCGAGCGCGGGGATGCCCGTCGCGTCGGTGACGAAGAGCTGGGTTGTTGCCCCGGCGGGCGGCTGGTAGAGCCCACGCGGGGCGGTGAATGCGACGCGGTCGCCGGGCTGCGCGGCGCTCGCCCAGGCGCCGGCCTTGCCGTGGCCGTGCACGACGAAGTCGATGTCGACCTCGCCGCGCTCGCGGTCGTGGTGGCGGATCGTGTACGGCTCGATGTGCGAGTCGTCGTTCTCGGGCTCGTGCCAGATGCCCGCCGCATCGAGCGTTGGGAGGCGGAGCTCGCCGGTTGCACCGGGGAAGCGGACGCGCACGAACTCGTCGCCGACGCCCGTCGTCGTGAATGCGGCCAGGTCGGGCCCGCCAAAGGTGACGCGCACCATGCCCGGCGTGAGCCGGGTGGTGCGCGTCACCTCCGCGACGAAGAGTTCCTGCGTCACGACTGCGCGTCGATCTTCGCCTGGACCTCGCCGAGACGCTCGTCGAGGTCGTCGAGGTTCTGCATTGCCCACCCGAATGAGCCCGTCGGGCCGAGGTTGATGTACTCGAACACCATGCCGTTCTTCACCGCTGGCAGGTTGTTCCACAGGGTGTTCTTCTCGAGGCTGGCGAGCTGCTCTTCCGGGGTGTTCATGAGGGTGAAGACGATGTCCGCGTTCGAGAGCCGACCGAGCTCCTCGTATGAGAACCACTCGGGGAAGCCGTCGGGGTTCACCTCGTCGTCCTGCTGCTCGCGGAAGTTCGCGCCGAGATCGCGCAGGATCGGTGTCATGAAGTGCTTGTCTGAGTAGGTGCCCCACTCGGTCTCCATCGGGGCGAAGAGCGTGATCGTGTTCTCGGCGAGCAGGTCGGCGTACTTCTCCTTGATCTCGTCGCGGCGCTCGTTGTACTTCGCTTCGAGCGGCTGCACGAGGTCTTCCTTGCCGAGGATTGTTGCGAGCTCGACAGATCGCGTGCGCCAGGCTTCGCCGTCGCGGGCGTTGAAGGTGACGATCGGCGCGATCTTCTCGATCTCGGCGCGCATCGGGTCGTCGAGGGGGAGGAAATCCTGGGTCGCAACGACGAGGTCGGGCTTCGCCTGCACGATGGCTTCGAGGTTGAGCTCGTAGTATTCGCCGATCGACTGTGCGTCGGACTCGCGGATGGGCTCGCTGTAGCTCAGCGGGATCGCGAGGCCCTCGGTGTCGGTGAAGTAGCTGTTGACGACCCCGACCGGCGTAACGCCGACGTCGAGCAGCGCCGCAGGGGTGTAGAAGTCGACTGACACGATCCGTTCGACCGTTTCCGGGAGCTCAACGGTCCCGAATTCGTTCTCGTAGACGCGGGTGGCGTCGGCGTCATTCGAGCTTGTCGAGGGTGCTGCGCACGCGGTGAGGGTGAGCGCTGCGGTCGCGGCGACGATGGAGAGCGCGACCCTGCGTGGGGTTCGGGCAGGCGACATGACAGACATGGGACTCCTGGTGAGTGATAGTGCTTCGGGGGCCGAATGGGCCTCATCCGATGTTGGTAAGGGCAACCTAACTAACGGTAGTGGTTGGTAGTCCCGGTTTGGTGACAACTTGTGCCGGTTTTGGTACTTCTAGGTCGGGTCCGAGGCGGAGTCGGTCCGCGCGTACTCCGCAGGTGTTTGCCCGGTCAGTGAGCGAAAGTGCTCGATAAACGTCGATGGGTTGCGGTAGCCGAGCTGTCGGGAAATGGACACGACCGCTGCGCCGTTTGCAAGTTCTCGGATCGCGAGCTGGAGCCTTGCGTGGATCCGCCACTGGGTGAATGTCACTCCGGTTTCAGCCTCGAACTGCCGAGCCAAGGTGCGCTGATGCATGCCGTGGAGGTGCGCCCAGTCCGCGGTCGTGCGTTTGTCGGCGGGGTCAGTGAGCACTGCCTCGGCGATGGTGCGCAGGTGTGGGCTTGCTGGCATGCTGAGGTCGAACGAGGTGTGTGGGGCCGGTGCGAGGAGGTCGAGGATGACGTGCTGGAGGCGCAGGCGCGCCTCCTCGTTAATCGTCGCCCGGTGGTTGTGCAGGAGGAGGACGCGGAGCGCGTCACTCAGGGCAACCCCCGTGACGGCGCCAGGCATTGCGTTGGCGATTCCAGGGTGGTGGCTGAGGTATGTGGCTCGCACCTGCGCCGCGCCAACCGTTGCGGCGCGATGCGGGATGTTGGCTGGGATCCAGACCCCAAGACTCGGTGGGATCGCCCAGACTCGACCGCCTGCTTCGAGGGTGACAATCCCACCCTGTGACCACAGCAATTCGTGCTGTTCGTGGGCGTGCTCGTGCCAGTCGGTTGAGGTGCTCACGTCGTAGTCGAGCGTCGTGAGGAGGAAGCCGGGGGGAACCCGGGGAATCTCCATCGTTTCGGTCATGGGTGGTGTGGCCTTTGTGTGTGCGTTCAGCTGTGCGGGGTGGTCAGCCCGAAAGTCACATCAGATGTGACTGAGGTTTGCCTAATAATGATGCTACGATCTCGCCTATACCAATCATCAGATGAATCGAGCTGGCGTGCAACTCCAACGTGCGATCGGCGAGCATTGGCGCAGCGGGTGCGCCGGCAGGGAGAGCCATGTTTACGTGTGAACGACTCACGGTCGAAACTGACAGTGCTGTGCGTCGTCCGGTGCTGAATAACCTTTCCGGGAGCATCGAGGCGGGCCGGGTGCGGGCGATCGTTGGCGGGCCAGGGTCGGGAAAGAGCGTGCTCGGCGATGCGCTCAGGGGAGTGCTCGGCCCCGGACTGCGTCACGCTGCCGGACGCGTACGCGTCGGTGAGGTTGACCTGCTCGACACGGCCTCCGCAGGACGGGTGACCGCGTCGCCCGTGGCGTGGTGCGGTGAGGAAACGGAGGCCGAGATGCTGGCGGCGCAAAGCGTCGGCGACGGGCTGCGAACTGCACTTGTCGCACGCTTCCCCGGCACGGTGTGCGATGACCTCATGCTCGTCGCAGCGCTAGCGCGCGTCGGCATCAATGACGCCCGCGTTCTCGACCGCGACCCGGCCACCTTGCTCCCGGCGCTGCGGCGCCGACTTGCGATGGCGCAAGCGCTTGCGCGACCGACAGACGCGCACCCAGCTCGGTTGGTTGTCCTCGATGAGCCCCTCGGCGGTCTCGACGCCGTGGGCGTGGCCGAGGTGCTCGCATCGCTTGCCGGCATGCGGCGAACGACCCGCGCTGCCGTCGTCGTGCTCACGCGGGATCTGGCGCTGGCGCAGCGCTTTGCCGACGAGATTTCGGTGCTGGAGGGCGGCCAAATCGTCGAGACTTTCTATCCTGAGCGGACGATGAGTGCGCCGCTTGGCCTGAGCGGGCCCGCGGGGCGGGGCGGTTCTCGGTATGCCGCTGGGCGCCGCCAACCGGGTTCCGCTCAACGCAGAGCGCTGCAGCGGGGAGACGACCGGCCGCAACTGGAGCTGCGCGAGTACTCGGTGCTGCTCGCCAATGGTTCGCAGGCGGCCTCGCCGCTGACACTGCGTGTAGACGCTGGAGAGACTCTCGCGATCACGGGGCCGTCGGGAAGTGGAAAAAGCA
>JAGNOB010000228.1 GCA_017990305.1 Leucobacter sp. | reverse complement strand
GCTTGCGGCCGCTCACCGAGAGCGGCGCGCGACAGGCGCACACGCTTGCCCCGATCCTGCGATCATTTGGGCCGCGCAGAATCTTCTCGTCGACCGCCACTCGCTGCCTCTCGACGGTGGCACCGCTCGCTGAGCTCATCGGCAAGGATGTTCGCGAGCACGAGTGCCTGAGCCAGGACTTTTGGGACGAGGGCGACCTCACCGCAACCCGCAGGCTTATCGGCAAAGTCATTAAGCGCGGCCGGTCAGCGGTGATCTGCAGCCACCTCCCGGTTCTACCCGATCTTGCACGCGAGCTCATGCTCGCGAGCGGGAGCCTTCCGGGTGAGTACATTGAGGATGCGGCAAGGCTTCCGCCCGCAGGGTTCTCGGTCTTTCACTTTTCCCGGTCCCGGCCCGGCGCGGGAATACTCGGAGTAGAGACGTATCCGTTGAAGCACTAGTTCGAACATCTTGGTGAGGGGTTTTCCATGCGCGATGATGCGCCGTTTGGTGTCGTGGTCAATCCGAGCTCCGCGCTCGGCCGTGGGGCTCGTGTCGCCAAACACGTCCTCGCAGAGTTTGCGCAGGCCGGCCTGCACGCTGTCGAGATCACTGGCGAAGACGCCGCTGACTGCCAGGCACGTGTCCGTGCGGCCGCACAGCGTGGGCTCCGGGGGCTCGTGCTCGTCGGCGGCGACGGTCTCATCGGCCTTATCCTCCAACTGCCCGAGGCCCGCGCGCTACCGATCGGCGTAGTCCCAGCGGGCAGCGGCAATGACTTTGCCCGCCAGTTCGACCTGCCGCACGCGCCAGCGGAAGCTGTCGCCAGGGTGCTCGAGTCAGAGCATGCCCCGCTGGCTGTCGATCTGGGTGTCGTGGCGAGGCCCGGTGCAGACGAGCACTGGTTCGCGGGCGGGCTCTCCATCGGGCTCGATGCCGCGGTGAATCGCCGCGCCAACGCGATCCGTCTCCCGCTCGGACCTTTCCGGTACCACATCGCACTGGTCGTAGAGATCCTCATACTCCGCGCCCGCCGGTTCACCGTACGCATCCGGGGCAACGAGCACTCGACAATGGGCATTCTGTCGACAGTCATGAACACGCGCGCGATCGGTGGCGGCATTCGACTCGCCCCACGCGCGTCGGTGCACGACGGCATGCTCGACCTCGTCGAGGTGTCCAACGGTTCCAAGCTGCGGCTGCTCAGCGTGCTTGGGCTTCTCGCACGCGCCAAACATGAGCACCTGCCGGAAGTGACGATTACGCGAGCCGAACACATCCGCATCGACGCTGGTGACGAGATCGCATACTCTGACGGCGAGCGCGTCGGAACCGGGCCGTTCGAGGTGCGTGTCGCCCCCGGTGCGCTCACGTTATTGGCATAGCCGCGGGTCGGTTGCCTCTCCAGCTGCGCCGCCCGAAGGCCAGACACCCCCACCTCCTTTGTCGGGTTCGACCAAGCTCGCCACAACTCTCGTCGGTTCGCACCAGCACCCGGGCCCGGCGGGCGCATAGTCTCGAGGGAGCCGCGTTTCATCTGCGGCGTCGCTGTTCTCGACGAGGAGGAACCCTATGACGGATGCACTGAACCAGGTCGGCGGCTGGATCGAGGAGGTCTTGCCGGGGCTCCTCGCGAAGCACAGCGTCCCGGGGGCTTCCGTTGCGGTACTCAGCGGCGACGAGATCTTTACTGCAGCGAGCGGCGTACTCAACACGCTGACTGGTGTCGAGGTGACAACGGATTCAGTGTTCCAAGTCGGCTCCATCACGAAGGTCTGGACGACGACCCTCGTCATGCAGCTCGTCGACGAGGGGCTCGTCGAGCTCGACGCACCGATTCGCCGCTACCTGCCAGAGTTCGCGCTGGCTGACGATGCTGCGGCAGCGGCCATCACTGTTCGCCAACTCCTCAGCCACACCTCTGGGTTTGAGGGCGACGTGTTCACGCCATCCGGTGAGGGAGAAGACGCAGTCGAGCGTTTCGTGGCGAGCCTCGCCGACGTTCCTCAGCTCTTCGCCCCCGGCGAGATGTTCTCGTACAACAACGCCGCGTTCTGCGTGCTCGGCCGCCTCGTCGAGGTGCTCCGTGGTGCCCACTACGAGGCATGCCTGCGAACACACCTCGTCGAGCCGCTCCAACTCACCCGCACCGCGGCTGGTGCGGCTGAGGCGATCCGGTTCCGCGCCGCACTCGGTCACCTCACGAAGGAGGCGGGCGGTTCGCCCGAGCCGTCGGCACAGTGGGGCCTCATCCGCGGGCACTCCCCCGCGGGCTCAGTGCTCAACATGAGCGCGGAGGATCTCTTGGCGTTCGCGAAGCTTCATTTGAACGGTGGTGTCGGCCCGGACGGCACGCAGCTGCTCAGCGCCGCGAGCGTCGCCGCCATGCAGCAGAAACACGTGCAGCTCCCTGTGCTCGGTGACGGGCTCGATGCGTGGGGGCTCGGGTGGCGGCTCTTCGACTGGAACGGGGGCCGCACGATCGGCCACAACGGAGGGACGCTGGGCCAGAGTGCATTCTTCCGGGTCTTCCCAGAGCACGGTGTTGCCATCGCGCTGCTTACGAACGGCGGGCGCACGCAGGAACTGTATTCGGATCTCCTACTCCCTGCCATCGAGCGGTTGACCGGAATCACACCATCGGCTGCGCCGGTACCCGACCCAGAGGCGCCGCGTTTCGATGCCTCGGGCTACGTCGGCACGTACCGATCGCAGGCTGCTGACATTCACGTCACCCAGGACGCTGACGGCCGTGTGTGGATCGAGCACGAGCTCCAGGGCATCTTTGCGGAGCTCGGCCCGAAGCCGCAACCGGTGGAGTTGGTGCGGTGGCGCGGAGACACGGTGCTCGCGCTCACAGTTGATCAGGTGACCATGCCCCAATACGAGTTCGTCGGTGACGACGGACAGGGTCGAGCAACGCACCTGCACGGCGGCCGTGCCAGCCGGCGCGTCACGACGTAACCGGCACGCGGCTCGCAAGCTCCCCGAATGACCACCCGCTGAACAGGAGTCACACCCATGAAACGACGGCGCATTCTCACTGACGAGTTCATCACGCAGCCCCTCCCTGAGCAGCCAGCGCTGTCGCCCGACGGCTCACAGATCGTCTACGTGCTGCGAACCGTGAATCGTGAGGAGGATCGCGACGAACGTTCGCTGTGGGTGGTTCCGGCAGCGGGTGGCCGCGCTCGACGGCTCACGCAGGGCACAGCCGATACCGCACCGGCCTGGAGCCCCGACGGCACACGAATCGCTTTTCTGCGGGTCCACGAGGGCCACGCGCAGCTGTTTGTGCTGCCGATCGCGGGCGGGGAGCCAGAGCAGGTGACCCGGCAGCCGTTGGGGGCCGGCCCGCCCGTTTGGAGCCCGGGCAGCGGGCGGGTCGCATTCACAGGCCCGGTTGACAGGTCGGCACTCCCTGGCGATGGAAGCGCCGAGTCGATGCGTCGGCGCACAGCGCCGCTCGTCGCGGAACGGCTCGGGTACAAGCTCGATGGCAGTGGCCACTTCGGCACGATCCGCACCCACGTCCATGTTGTCGACCTCGCCAAGCACACCACTGTCCAGCTCACCCGCGGTGACTGGTTCGCCAGCGCCCCAGTCTGGTCACCTGACGGCAAACAGATCGCCTTCGGCACGGGCATGCAAGACGACCGTGACCTTACCCTCGCGAGCGCTGTCTACCTCGTCGCGGCAGACGACCCGCGGGTGGCTCCGCGACTGCTCAGCCCGCTCGCCGGGCAGTTGTCGGCGGTGGCGTGGACGCCAGACGGACGCTACGTCGTCGGCGTCGGTCGAACCGACACCGAGATCGGCAACGCGGGCGTTATCCTGCTCCCCATCGACGGCTCTGCAGCGACGAACCTCACCGAATCGCTCGATCGCAACGTCATGCCTGGCGGCCCCGGATACCCCGGAGCGCTCCCCCAGTTCGCAGACGGCGGATCCGAACTTCTGTTTTGCGCGCGCGACAACGGCTACACGCACCTCTACGCTGCCGACCCGGCCGGGGCGGGGCTGCGTCCCCTCATCACCGGAGCATCGAACGTGTCGGGGCTCTCCGTCTCAGGGCTACGCGCAGCTGCAATCGTCGCGACCCCAACGAGTTTCAACGAGGTCGCGCTGCTCGACGTCGGCTCGGGGGCGCTGACTGTGCTCACCGACTACACGCCACAGGATTCCGGCATTGTCGCCGCCGAGCAGCGCAGTTTCACGATCTCCGACGGCACGGTGGTGCACGGCTGGCTGCGGCGAGACCCAACCCTCACCGGCCCGATGCCGCTGCTGCTTGACGTGCACGGCGGCCCGCACAACGCCTGGAACGGCGCGGCCGAGCCAACTCACGCCTATCATCACGAGCTCGTGGATCGCGGCTGGGCGGTGCTCACGCTCAACCCGCGCGGCAGCGACGGCTACGGCGAGGAGTTCATGCGCGCCGTGATTG
>JAGNOB010000009.1 GCA_017990305.1 Leucobacter sp. | reverse complement strand
GGCGTCGGGAAAACCTTCTCGATGCTCGAGGAGGGGCGCAGGCTCATCGCCGACGGCCGCGACGTGGTCATCGGCGTCGTCGAGTCGCACGGCAGGGCCGCAACGCAGGCGCTCATCGAGGGGCTGCCGATCGTCGCGCGCACCCGCGTCGCGCACCGCGGCGTCGAGCTCGACGAGATGAACCTCGCTGGCGTCATCGAGCGGCGGCCGGAGATCGCGCTCGTCGACGAGCTCGCCCACACGAACGTTCCCGGCTCCGCACACGAGAAGCGCTGGCAAGACGTCGCGGAACTGCTGGACAGCGGCATCGACGTCATCTCGACCCTCAACGTGCAGCACATCGAGTCGCTCAACGACGTCGTCGAGCAGATCACTGGGGTGCCGCAGCAGGAGACCGTGCCAGACAGCTTTCTCCGCGGGGCAGACGAGCTCGAACTCGTCGACCTCGCGCCGCAGTCGCTGCGCGACAGGCTTGCAGAGGGATTCGTCTACCCTGCCGAGCGGATCGACGCGGCACTGTCGCACTACTTCAGGCTCGGCAACCTCACCGCGCTGCGCGAGCTCGCCCTCGTGTGGCTCGCCGACGAGGTCGACCAGGCGCTGCGCGGCTACCGCGCCGAGCACGGCATCGAGGGCACCTGGGAGGCGCGCGAGCGCGTCGTCGTGGCCCTCACTGGCGGCCCCGAGGGCGAGACGCTCCTCAGGCGGGGCGCACGCATCGCGTCGCGCTCGGCAGGCGGCGAGCTGCTCGCCGTGCACGTCACGAGTCAGGACGGGCTGCGCACCGCAGGGCCCGACGTGCTCGCGAACCAGCGCGCGCTCGTCGAGCAGCTCAACGGGAGCTACCACCAGGTCGTCGGCGAGGACGTACCGACCGCGCTCGTCGAGTTCGCGCGCTCGGTGAACGCGACCCAGCTCGTGCTCGGCGCGAGCAGGCGCGGCCGCCTCGCCGCAGCGCTCACCGGGCCGGGCATCGGCGCGACAGTCGTGCGCGAGTCGGGCGATATCGACGTGCACATGGTGAACCACGCCGCCGCCGCGCGCCGCCTCGCGCTCCCCCCGCTCACCGGTGCGCTCACCGCGCGCAGGCGGATCCTCGGCTTCGTCGTCGCGCTCCTCGGCGGCCCGGCCCTCACGTACCTGCTCACGCTGTCGCGCAGCCCAGACTCGATCACGAGCGACGTGCTCAGCTACCAGCTGCTCACCGTCGTGGTCGCGCTTGTCGGCGGCATCTGGCCCGCGCTCTTCGCTGCCGTGTTCTCGGGCCTCACGCTCGACTTCTTCTTCATCGAGCCGATCTACGCGGTGCACATCCACGAGCCGCTGCATCTGCTCGCCCTCGCGCTCTACGTCGTGATCGCGAGCCTCGTGAGCTTCATCGTCGACCGCGCCGCACGGCACACGCGCGCGGCGAAGCGCTCGGCCGCCGAGTCGGAGCTCATTCAGACAATCGCTGGCAGCGTGCTGCGCGGCGACGACGCCGCACAGGCACTCGCCGACCGCACCCGCGAGGCATTCCAGCTTGCCTGCGTGCGCGTCGTCGCCCCCGAGCGAGCTCCCAGCGATCGAGCCGAGGACCAGTCCCCCGGCGATGCCACTCACGGTGCCGCGCTCGGCGCCACAGACGCACCACGCAGCACCATCGCAAGCTCGGGCAGTCCTGACGCGGGCGCACCGGTGACGCGCGTCGCGCTCGGCGACCACGCAACGCTCGAGCTTCACGGAAGACCCCTCGCTGCGGCAGAACAGCGCCTCCTGTCAGTTGTCGTCGCACAGCTCTCGGCCGCGCTCGCACAGCAAGCGCTTGAGGAGACCGCGCGTGAGATCGAACCCATTGCGGCGTCCGACCGGGTTCGCGGCGCGCTCCTCTCCGCGCTCAGCCATGACCTGCGACGGCCACTAGCCTCAGCGACCGCTGCGGTCGGCGGCCTGCGCGCTGCCGGCCCCACGCTCACGCAGGCCGACCGGATCGAGCTCCTCACCACCGCAGACGAGAGCCTCGCCGCGCTCGCGACGCTCCTCACCGACCTCCTCGACGTGAGCCGCCTGCAGGGCGGGGTGCTCAGCCTCGCAAGCGTCCCCACCGACCCAGCCGAGGCGATCGCCCCCGCCCTCGACGAGCTCGGCCTCGGACCAGGCGACGTGCGGCTCGCACTCCGTCACGAGGAGTCGCGGGCAAACGCAGACCCTGTGCTCCTGCAGCGGGTGCTTGTCAATCTCCTCGCGAACGCCCAACGGCACTCTCCGCCAGAGACCCCGATCCTCATCACCTCAAGCGTGTTCGGTACAACAGTTGAGATCCGCGTCATCGACCACGGCCCGGGTGTGCCCCGCGACAGGCTCGACGATATCTTCGTGCCCTTTCAGCGCCTCGGCGACACCGACAACGCGACGGGCCTCGGCCTCGGCCTCGCACTGTCCAGGGGGTTCGTCGAGGCAATGCGCGGTACGCTCACCCCGGAAGACACCCCGGGCGGCGGGCTCACGATGGTCGTGGCGCTCACCAGGGCAAGCGACGGCGAGGACCACGAGTCCTCCAACGAAGGGAGCAGCGCATGAAGATCCTCATCGCAGACGACGATCCACAGATACTCCGCGCGCTCCGGATCACGCTCACCGCGAAAGGCTACGAGATATTCACCGCGGCCGACGGCGCTGAGGCAATTTCTTCCGCCGTCGACCACGAGCCAGATCTCGTGGTGCTCGATCTCGGCATGCCACACCTCGACGGGCTCGACGTGATCCACGCAATCCGCGGCTGGTCGCGTGCGCCGATCCTCGTCGTCTCCGGCCGCTCTGGGGCCGCCGATAAAATCCAAGCGCTCGATGCCGGTGCAGACGACTACGTGACGAAGCCGTTCTCCGTCGGCGAGCTCCTTGCGCGCATCCGTGCGCTCACGCGCCGCGGGCCACAGGATGAGGTCGCGCCAGTCGCCAAGTTGGGAGCGGTGACGATCGACCTCGCCGCGCACAGCATCGTCCGCGCGACGCCAGAGGGCGACAAACAGATTCGGCTGACACCCACAGAGTGGCAGGTCATTGAGATTCTCATCCGCAACGCGGGCAAGCTCGTCACCCGGCAGACGCTCCTCACGAGCATCTGGGGCACCGAGCACGCCGAGGACACGGGATACCTACGGCTCTACGTCTCACAGCTGAGGAAGAAAATCGAGGACGACCCAGCGAACCCCGTCCACATTCTCACCGAGCCCGGCATGGGCTACCGCCTCGCTGACTAGCCTCACGGCGAAGAACTCCCGCCCGGCGAACCCCCAAATAGCCGGCACCGACTACTCAGGTTGCAGCCTCCCGCTCTCAAATCGCCGCAACTCTTCCACGCTTCGACTGTCAGCCGGGCGGCAGCACCTAGCGTGATTCTGTGACGCAGGGCGTCACGCGCGCCCGTGACCGCGGCGCGCACGCTTCATTGGGAAGGCAACCATGTCCGCAGGACGACTCTTTGGGGCCGCAGCTTTAGCGGCCCTTGCCACATCACTGTTGGTGACCGTACCCCAGGCAGCGCTCGCTCTCGACGACCCATTACAGGACGGTAAGGCTGAGGGCAGCGGCGAGTACGGCCTCATTGGCGACAGCCTCGCCACCATCAACAACATCTACGGCGTGACCGTCGATGCTGCGGGAAGCATTTGGTATGCGGTGACCGACAACTCAGCCTCGGGTGACCGGGGGTTGTACGAGTATCGGCCCACGAGTTTCGACCCCGCGGTCGGAGATTACCGCGGCAACGGTGACTACGCTGAGACAGGTGGCTACCTCACGTCTGCGTGGGAGGGGCCCATCCAATACGCGAACCGCGACAGCACCGCCGCAGACCCAGCAGGCGGCGAACGCCCGTGGGCTGAGCCACGCGGGGTCATCACGCTCGACGGCGGTGGAATCGCCGTGAGTGATACCAACGGCAACGTCTCAGACCCGCCAGGCACCATCCTCTTCTACGACGACGCACACCGTATCACCGGCAACGCCGGGGTGGGTGGCGACCAGGGCTGCACCCAACTCGCCCAGGGAGAGCTCGCCTGGGGGCCCTACTTCACCGTGATGGGTGAGCGGCTCTTCGCCCCCTACGAGGGCTGCAACGTCGTGAGCGTATTCGACGTGCCCGGAGGAGATCCCCTCTACCGACTCACCGGCGACGGTCAGACTGCGGGGCTGCAGCCCAACCGGCCAGTCACCGATGGACCGGGCAACCTCGACGAGGTGTACGGCGTCTCGACCGATGGAACCTCGATTTACACCTCAGACCTCGGCTTCAACAGAGCCAACAGGGCCGGCATGGTGCAGCGCTGGAACGTCGATGATGCTTCTGGCACCTGGGAGCTCGACACGAGCTTCGCCGAGGACGGGGGCCTCGCGTTCCCCAATCAGATGATCTACGACACCGTCGTCGGTCCCGAAGGATACCTCTACGTCGTACCGCAGACCGGAGCAGTGAAGCGCTACACAAGCGACGGAAAGCAGCTACTCGACGAGATCCAGGTTCGGGACGTGCCGTACACGCAGGTGCGCGATCTCGATATCACGCCCGAGGGGTGGATCGTCATGACCGCCAAGGGCGACCACAGCCTCCGGCTCATGGCACGCTCCCCCTCGCCGATGACAGGCTTCACTGCGTCACCCGGCAGCGCCGCGGGAAGCGTGGAGCTGTCGTGGGACGAAAACGAGACGCTGTACGGCCAGGCTCCAGTACTCGATTACGTCGTGGAGCGCTCTGACGACGGGGGCAGCTCTTGGGAAGTCGTCGAACGCGAGCCCAGCCTCGAGACGAGCCTCACGGTCTCAGATCTCGACGCAGGCGAGTACAGCTTCCGGGTGACCGCATACAGTGAGGCGGGCCGCGGCGACGCGGCTGTCATCGACTCCATCGTGCCGAGTGAGGCGGCGCCCGCCATTGCAATCACGCTTATTGGCGAGGCCCCGGTCAACACCGAGGTCGGGGAGCAGATCGCTTGGACGGCGACAGTCACCAATACCGGGAACACGCCACTCACCGACGCCGAGGCGGCTTTCGTGCGCGGTGAAGACAACGCTGCGGAAACGGTCGCCATCGGCAACCTGGCGGCGGGAGGTGATGCAGTCGTGACCGTCACCTCAACGCTGACGCCCGAGGAGGTTGCCGCGTTGAGCGCCGAGAACTCCGTGGTCGCGCGCGGCACAGCCCCAAGCGGAAGCCCGGTCAGCGCGACGACCGAAGCGCGCGTGAAACTGCTGGCCCCGGTAGATCCGCCAGTGGACCCTCCGGTCGATCCGCCGGTCGACCCGCCGGTAGATCCGCCAGTGGACCCTCCGGTCGATCCGCCGGTAGATCCGCCAGTAAAGCCGACGGATCCCCCTGTGACCCCAACGGATCCCCCGGGAGGGGGGAAGGGCTCGGGTAACGAGCTGGTGCAGACCGGCGGAGCTCCGGGCATCGCAGCGCTCGCAATCGCCGCGCTGCTCCTTGGAGGCGGCGCAGTCAGCCTCTTCGTGAGGTCGCGCCGGTCGGCCTAGCGTACAAGTATCGAGCGGGCTCGGTCACCCCCACGGTGATCGAGCCCGCTCGAAGTAGTTGGGCACCGATGCTATGCGCTGGTGCCCGGCACTGGCGTTATGCGCCTGGTCCCTTGAAGATCCGCCCAAGGAGCTCAGCTGGCTCCGCACGCGGACCGGTAAAGAACGGAATCTCCTCGAGCACGTGGCGGCGAGCATCAGTGGCACGCAGCTCGCGCATGAGGTCGACGATCCTGGTGAGATCAGCCGATTCGAATGCGAGAAGCCACTCGTAGTCACCGAGCGCGAACGAGGCGACGGTGTTTGCGAGCACGTCGCCGTAATCACGGGCTGCCGCGCCGTGTTCGCGGAGCATCGTTGAGCGTTCCTCATCGGGCAGCAGGTACCATTCCTTGCTGCGCACGAACGGGTAGACGCAGAGGTAGTCGCCCGGGGTCTCCCCCGCAAGGAACGCGGGGATGTGTGCGCGGTTAAACTCGGCCGCGCGGTGCACGCCAATGTTTGACCACACAGGCGACAGCCGCCCAACGGCACCCGACAGGATCGCCCGGTATCCGGCCTGCAGCGCCTCTGTGGTTGGCGCGTGCAGCCAGACCAGCACGTCGGAATCAGCGCGGAAGCCTGCGATGTCGTACCAACCGCGCACCGCCAGTCCGTCGATTGCGGCAAGGGCATCGATGGTGCGCTGACTCGCGGCCGCAGGATCTGCGGGGATCGCTGCCGCACGCTCCTCGCGGAACACGGCAAACATCGTGTAGTTCACCGCCTCGTTGATGCTCTCGGCAATTGCACTGTGGTCGATAACGGGGCGGACGGATTCAGTCACGATCGTTCTCCTCTTAATCCTCGGTCCCGGCGAGCACGGGGATTCCCGTCACCTCACCGTGACGCATGCGGCAGCTCCCGGGCGGAGCGACGTCTGGGAGCGCTGGGTAAGCGCCAATGGTGGCAGCGGGAACGTCCTCGCCGCGCTCGCGAGCGGCACGCTCGAGCACCATATCTACGAGGCCGGAGACGAAGCGGTCACGCACACCGACGGTGTCGGCGCGAACAGCCTGGATACCGTGTTCGGCAGCAGTCTCGAGGGCTTCGGTATCGAGGTCAAAGGCGACCTCCATGTGATCCGAGATGAACCCAATGGGAGCGATCACGACCTTGCGCACACCGGCAGCGGCGAGCGCCTCAAGGTGATCATTCACGTCGGGCTCAAGCCACGGCGTTCGCGGGTCGCCAGAGCGCGAGCAGTAAGCGAGCGACGACTCAAACGCAGGCGCGACATCACCAGCGAGAAGCGTGTTGATCGTCGCAAGCACGTCCTCATGCTGCTCGCGGTAACCTGGGCCGGTCTCCGCCGAGGCGTCCTGCATCGCATCGGGAATCGAGTGCGTGACGTAGACAATGTGCGCGCCGGCGAGACCACCGTCGAGCTTTGCCGCTGCCTCCGCAACCGCGTCGGCGTTCGCGAGAACGAAGCCAGGGTCGTTGAAGAACGGACGGACGATGTCAATCTCGGGCGCAATGTCGCCGAGTTCCGAGACTGCAGCGGCGAGGTGTTCGCGGTACTGCCGGCTACCCGAGTACGAGGCGTAAGCGCTCGTAACGATCGTCAATACGCGCTTGGTGCCGAAGGCTGCCGCGTCTCGCAGGGCGTCGACCGTGTACGGGTGCCAGTTCCGGTTACCCCAGATCACGGGCAGGGCGACCCCACGTCGAGCAAGCTCAGCTTGCAGGGCCTCGAGGAGTTCGAGGTTCTGCTCGTTGATCGGACTCTTCCCACCGAAGTGGCCGTAGTGCTCACCCACTTCCACGAGACGGTCCTCAGGGATATTCTTCCCGACGGTGACGTTCCGCAAGAAGGGAAGCACGTCGTCTGGCCCGTTCGGGCCGCCGAAGGAACACAGAAGCAGGGCATCGTAAGGAGCCGCAAGCACGGCAGGCGAAATCTCAGTCACGCTCCGTACGCTATTCGACCGAACCTGAACGTCCGATGTGAAAGGTCTGACTTATCAGATCAGACCTATGACTAGAGTAGTTCCGGCGCCACTCGACGCCCAAACCACTCTAGTTCAGCAGGAGAGCAGTGAGCCGCACACGACATCCCGTCTTGTGGACAGCGACCGTTGGCGCAATCGCGCTCGGCGTTGCTGCACTGCTCTCGCTCATGCTCGGTATCGTGCGCCTTACCCCGGCTGACACGTTCACTGCCCTCTTCACGCCGCAGCAAGCGGACATTCAGGCCGCGACCGTGGTGTGGTCAATCAGGCTCCCCCGCATCGCAGTCGCCGCCCTCGTCGGCGCTGCGCTCGCCGTCGTCGGCACCGTCATGCAAGCAATTCTGCGCAACCCACTCGCCGAGCCCGGCATCACCGGAGTCTCGGCAGGTGCCGCCGTCGGCGCGGTCGCAGGCATCACACTGGGCTTCTCTGGTAGCAACCAGTGGGGCGTACCACTCGCCGCGTTCGCCGGCGCCGCGACGGTTGCGCTGATCCTTCTCGGTGTGCTCCGCAGCAGGCGGGACCTGGGCCCGGGCACCATCATCCTCGTGGGCGTTTCGATCAGTGCACTCGCGGGGGCGCTCATTAATGTCCTCATCGCGAACGCGAAAGACGATTCACTCGTCCGCAGCGCGATGTTTTGGCTCTCCGGCGACCTCGAGCTCCGCAGCTGGGATCACGTACTCCTCTCAGTTGGCCCCATTCTGGTGGGGATCGCGATCCTCATGACTCGACTGCGCGCCCTCGACGCGCTCGCGCTCGGCGAGGAGATCGCCTCGACCTCGGGCGTCAACGTCACCCGCGAACGCACGGTGCTCCTCCTCGTCGCCGCCCTGGTCACCGGCGCCGCCGTCGCGGTGAGCGGCATCATCAGCTTCGTTGGCCTCGTCGTTCCCCACTTTTTGCGCCTGCTCGTCGGCGCCTCCCACGCGCGGCTCCTTCCGCTCGCGGCGCTCGGTGGCGCGCTCTTCCTCATCCTCGCCGACACCATCGCACGCACCGCGTTTGGCTCCGTGGTCGTTCAGACCGGAGTCGTTGCAGCGCTCGTTGGCGCGCCCGTCTTCCTCTCCCTCCTGCTCCGAAAGCGCCGCGCATGATCCCCGCGCCCGCGCCGCTCCTCCCCCTGGAGCTCAGCGACTTCGGGGCAATTCGGGGCAGCGTCGCCCTGAGCGATCCGCTCACACTGCGACTCGAACCTGGAACGGTGCTCGGCATCGTCGGGCCGAACGGGGTCGGCAAGTCATCGCTGCTCGGCGCAATAGCTCAGTCAGGGGTCTCGAGCTACGGCTCAGCACGCTTTGGGAGTGAAGAACTCACCCGCGCGAAGGCAAAGCGTCGCTCAGAACTCGTCTCGCTCATGGCTCAGGATCACGGCGCACCAGGTGAGCTTCGAGTGCGCGAGCTCGTGGGGGTTGGCGCCTGGGCCTCGCGACGCAGTGATCACGCTGCCGCAGTCGATGCAGCGCTCGAGCGCGCCGGTGTCAGCCACCTCGCTGACCGCCGCTACAGCGTCCTCTCTGGCGGTCAGCGCCAGCTCGTTCAGCTCGCACGTGTCCTCGCCCAAAACACGCCCATTGTTGTGCTCGACGAGCCGACCAGCGCCCTTGACCTTGCCCATCAGCGCGCCGTCGAACAAATCATGCGCGGCCTCGGCAATCAGGGACGCATAGTGATTGCAGCGATCCACGACCTCAGCATCGCGCTCAACACATGCACGCGCGTGCTGCTGCTCGATCCGGAAGGGTCCTCGCATACGGGTACCCCGCACGAGGTCCTCGGCCCCGAGCGAGTGTTCGCCGCATACGGCGTGCGCACAACGATCCACACCACCCCGCAGGGTCGCCGCATCCTCGCGGCGGACGACTGACCCCGGCGCCACACGTGCGCCGCCGCGAAAGGACACCATGAACATCGCTCGCTCCCTCACCGTTGCCGCGCTCACCGCGGCAACGGTCCTCGGCCTCTCCGGCTGCTCCCCGGCAGAGCCCGCGGCACCATCGACAGACGCTGCCGCGGAAGATACTGCGGTGGCTGGCTTCCCGCGCACCATCGACATTCCAGCGGGACGGGCCGGCGAGGCCCGCAGCATCACCGTCGAGAGCGAGCCGCAGGCCATCGCAGCCCTCGACTACGAGAGCGCTGAGGTCATCGCTGAACTCGGACTCGCTGACAGGCTCGTTCTCATCCCAGAGGCCGTCCTCAACCCAACGCTCGGCGGCCATGTCGAGGACATGCAGGCCGTGCCACACACGTTCCCCGTTGCAATGAACCTCGACACTGAGACCGTCATTTCAACCTCTCCGGATCTCGTGGTGATGAGCCCACGGCACGGGGCAGAAGACACGATCGGGGCGGTGCTCGAACAAGCCGGCCTCACCACGCTGCAGCTTCCTGAGACCTGGACGAGCACCGCAACGCTGTCTCGAAACATCGAACTCATCGGCCAGACCACGGGCACGGAGACAGCTGCGACGGCACTCATCGAGGACATCGAGTCGGGACTGGGAGAGCACTCCGCTCCGAAGGCGGGCAGCGACAACGCCGACGCGCCGCGCGTCCTCGTACTCACGAATCAGGCCGGCAGGCCCTTCGCGACAGCAGGCGGAGCGTTCCCGCTCGAACTGCTCAACCTCGCCGGCGCTGTCAGCGTGAGCGACGAGATGGGTATGGAGGCGACAGGCCCAATTAGCGCCGAACAGATCGTTCAGGCGAACCCTGACGGGATCGTCCTCGTCGACATGAACGGCACCGGTGACCGGATGTACGCCGACCTCCTCGCAAACCCTGCGGTCGCCACGGTTCCAGCTGCGGCCGACGACGCGCTGCTGCGGGTGACAGGCCGCGACGTGCAGGCACTCGGCCTCGGCGCGACCGTGACAGGGCTCGAATCTCTCACTGCATGGGTGGCCACACTCAAGTAATCAGGGAACTGCCTGAGCGTGCGCCGTCCCCGAGGAGGCGCACGCTCGATACACTCAGTGCATGTCCTCCACACAGCTCGGTTCGCACAAGGTGCGCGAGGCTCATACGTTTCTCCGCTCCCGCATCAGTTCCGGCGAGTGGCCCATCGGCGAGCTCATCCCGAAGGAGCCTGAGCTCATGGACCTCATCGGGGTCGGCCGTTCGACAGTCCGCGAGGCTGTTCGCTCCCTCACGACCCTCGGCATGCTCGAGCCGGTGCCCGGCGTCGGCACGTTTGTACGGGCACGCACCCCGGTGAGCTCACTGCTTACCGAGTTCCTCATCGAGCAAGATCTCGAAGAGGTGCTGATCTACCGCCGATCGCTCGAGATCGAGGCAGCGCAGACTGCGGCGGTGAAGCGCAGCGACGAGCAACTTGCGGCGCTTCGGCGGAGCTACGAACGCAGCCTCACATTTGATGAGGCTCCCGACGGTGCCGCGATGAACCCGGAAAACTGTGAGCGCTGCAACGATATTGCTAGGCCCGACTCGTTCCACCGGCTCATCGTTGAGGCGAGTGGCAGCAAGCTTCTGCTCGACCTCTACTCTGGCGTGATGACAGTGCTCGGCCGCGCGGTCGCGAGCGGCGTTGTCTTCCTCGGGATCTCCTCGGACACCATGCACCTCGATCACGGGGCGCTCCTGAAAGCAATCGAAGAGCGTGACGTGCGCGACGCAGCACACTCGATGGCGCTCCATGCTGACCGCGACCTCGGGGTGCACGCAGACATGTTGGATCTCAGCCCGAACACCGAGCGTGCTGAGAGCCTCATCGAGGCCGGCTACGATCCGCAGGGGCTCAGCGAGGTGTAGCCGCCCGGGCGCCCGAGACTTACCGGGCGCCACAGGGCCGCAGTTCTCCCCCGTACGGGGGCGGCCGCGCGCGGCACGCGGGCGAACTTACCGGGAGTCGCGCAGGCTCACTCTGCCGCGCAGCTCGGTGACGCTGTCGACACCCGTGAGCTGCATCGTGCGCAGCGCCTCGGAACGCATAATCTCGAACATCCGATCGACGCCGCGCTCTCCCCCCGCCATGAGTCCGTAGAGGTATGCCCTGCCGACCATGCATGCGTCAGCGCCCATGCCAACCGCTGCGAGCACATCCGCGCCCGAAAGAATTCCGGTGTCGAGGAACACCTGCGCACGGCCGTTCACAGCCTCCGCGACCTTCGGCAACAGCTCGAGTGGGGTTGGCGCCCGGTCGAGCTGGCGCCCGCCGTGGTTGGACACGACAACCGCATCGACGCCGAGGTCGACAACACGCTTCGCGTCGTCCACCGACTGGATTCCCTTGACGACGAGAGATCCCTCCCACTCGTCGCGGAGCCACTGCAGGTCTTCGAGATTCAGGCTTGGGTCGAACATCTGGCCGACGAGCTCGGCGACCGTACCGTCGAACGATTTCAGGCTCGCGAACTCGATCGGCTCAGTCGTGAGGATATTTGCCCACCAGTTCGGGTACATCGCGAAATCGATGAAGGTCTTCATACTCAACGATGGCGGAATCGTGAGGCCGTTGCGGGTGTCGCGCAACCGGTTTCCTGCGACCGGAGTGTCAACGGTGAGGACGAGTGTGTCGTAGCCGGCGGCACGCACCTGATCGATGAGCTGACGCGTCGCGTCGCGATCCTTCCACAGGTACAGCTGGAACCAGTTGTTGCCGCTCGGCACCGCACTTCGCAGGTCACCTGGGGCGGTCGTGCCCATCGTCGACAGCGTGTACGGCACGCCAGCGCGCGCGGCCGAGCGCGCGACAGCGATCTCGCCCTCATGCTGCATCATGCGGGTAAACCCAGTCGGTGCCATGATCAGCGGGAAGCTCGCCTGCTTGCCGAGGATTGTCGTGCTCATGTCAACGTCGGCAACGTCATGCAGGACACGAGGCTCGAACTCGACGCGCGAGAACGCCTCCCTGGCACGCCAAATACTCAGCTCGCCCTCCGCAGCCCCGTGCACGTAGTAGAACACCGACTTCGGGGTACGGCGGCGTGCCGTCTCGGCGAGATCTTTCACGGTGAGCGCCCGCTGTAGCCTGCGCTCGACCGGGTCAAACTCTGGCTTCTTAAATCCGAGGAGCGGGGAGAAGTCGCTCCATTTCGGGAGCTTCCGCTCGATCTTCCGTCTTCCGAGCCCGCTACCGCTGGTGCTACTCACTTCGTACTGCCACCCGTTCCGAGGTATGCCTGAATAATGCTGTCATCTGCCAAGAGTTCGGCTGAACGCCCCGATCGCACGATCGAACCGTTCTGCAGGATGTGCCCCTCGTCTGCGGCTTGCAGCGCACGGCGCGCATTCTGCTCGACGAGCACGACTGTAGTGCCCCCGACACGGATCTCCTCGATCACTTTGAAGATCTCATCAACGATCTTCGGGGCAAGCCCCATCGAGGGCTCGTCCATGAAGATAACGCGAGGTTCCGCAAGCATGGCCCGGCCAATCGCGAGCATCTGCTGTTCGCCTCCCGACAGGGACCCAGCCGGCAGCTGCCGGCGTTCACCGAGCACTGGAAACCTGTCGTAGATGCCGTCGATGGCAGCTGCGGCTCCGCCGCGGAGCAGCCTCGCACCGAGCTGCAGATTCTCAGCGATCGTCAGCGTGCTGAGCACCTGCCGCCCCTCGGGCACCTGTACCAAGCCGCGCTTCACGAGTTTGTGCGCTCCGGTGCGGGTGATGTCGTCGCCGTCGAACAGGATCTTGCCGCCCGCCGGCTTGACGATGCCAGCGATCGCGTTGATGATCGAGGATTTGCCGGCGCCGTTTGCACCGACGAGTGTGACGAGCGCGCCCTGCGGGACGTCAAAGGAGATTCCGCGCACGGCCTCAACCTTGCCGTACGTCACCTTCAGGTCAGTCACCCGGAGAATTGGATCGGCCATGCTTAGCCCCTCCCGTCGGTCGAAGCGGAGTCGGCATCAGCTGCCCCGGCCTGTGCTGCGTCGTCATCCTGGGCTGCACCAAGGTAGGCGTCGATGACACGCTCGTCGGCTTCGATCTCAGCAGGCGTTCCACTCGCGAGCAGCTGACCGAAGTTCAGCACGGCAATGTGGTCGCAGGTGCCCAGCACCATACCAACGTTGTGTTCAATGAAGATGATTGTCAGACCGTCGTTCGCGAGCGAACGGATGAGCTCCGACAGCTGCTCGGCTTCGACGTGGTTCATGCCTGCTGCCGGCTCATCGAGGATGAGCAGGGAGGGATCAGCGGCGAGTGCGCGGGCGATCTCGAGTCGACGCTGGTCTCCGTATGAGAGCCCCTTCGCCTCAACGTTTGCCTTGTCGATAAGCCCAACGCGGTTCAGGCAGCGAGCAGCCTGTGCGAGCGCGGCCTGCTCATCGCGGCGTGCTGACGGAAGCCAGAGCAGTCTCCGCAGGAATGTTGGCTTCGCAACGAGGTGGGTGCCGATGAGCACGTTCTCGAGTGCGGTGAGCCGGTTGAAGAGCTTCGAATGCTGGAATGTTCGGGTCACCCCGGCGGCCGCAATGCGATGCACAGGGGTGCTGCCAATGTCGACACCGAGCACGGTCGCAGACCCGCTCGAGGGTGGGATGAGCCCACTGATCATGTTGACAAGCGTCGTCTTACCTGCGCCGTTCGGCCCGATGAGTCCGACGACGTCACCGCTGCGGATCGTCAGGTCGACGCCCTGCACCGCGTGTACTCCCCCGTACTCCTTCGCGAGTGCGTTGAGCTCAACGACGATCTCGCCCTTGGCGGGGTGTGACCGCATCGACACTGGCGCGGCGTTTGCGCCGTTCGCTGCGAGGCCGAGAGCGTCAATATCGATCTTCTGCTTGCGGCGCGGTACGAGGCTCGCGATGCCGCCTGGGAGGTACAGGATCACGATGAGCAGCAGCAGACCCGAGATGAACGGGCGCAGCCAGCCAGCTTCGATACCAACTGCGCGCTGGATCTCGGGAAGCATGGTCTGGAAGCCGCTGCCGAGAATCGGGCCGAAGAAGTTGGTGGAGCCGCCGACGACGGCCGTTACGAGCCCATCAATCGCCGTCGAGAAGCTGAAGTCCTCGGGCGCGATGATCCGCATGAAGTACGCCCAGAGAACGCCGTAGAGGCCGGCGATAGCGCCGGCTGAGACGAATGCAGTGAGACGATGCCGTCCGACATCGATGCCGATCGAGCGGGCGGCCAGCTCGTCTTCGCGGATCGCTTCAAGCGCGCGGCCGTAACGTGAGCGGCCCTGGCGCCAGAACCAGTAGGCGACGACCGCGAGGAGTACCCAGGCGAGTTCGGGGCCGACAATCTTCGGCACGGACATGCCCTGCGCGCCGCCCGTCCACGACTGGTTGAGGATAAAGATTCGGATGCCCTCGGCAAAGCCGAGCGTCGCGATTGCGAGGAAGACGCCGCGTAGTCGCATCGTCGGGAGCCCGAGAATGACCGCGGCAAGCGAGCCGACGACCATTCCGATGACGATCGCGATGATGAGCGTCGGCACTGGGCCCCAGCTCGCGGGCGTTGGTGCGAGGGTCGCTGCGACGAAGGCAGCGATGCCAGCGAAACCGGCCTGGCCCAGGCTGAGCTGCCCCGCGACGAGCACTGCGT
>JAGNOB010000227.1 GCA_017990305.1 Leucobacter sp. | reverse complement strand
CAACGATCAGCTCGCCAGGCTCGAACTGCGCCTGCTCCTGGATCGCGGCGATGAGGTCTTCGTCGTGGAGGTGCCCTTCACCGAAGTTGAATCCGATCATCGCGTTGCACCCGAACTCGGCCTCGCGCACGCGCCGGTGATCCACGTCGGGCACATTGTCGAGCAGCACGGAGAACAGCCCGCGGCCCTGGCTGTGCAGCGAGCGCCAGCCGACCGTCATTTCAAGGAACGTCTCTGCGAGCGGGTACGGGAGCCCCATCGCCTGCAACTGGTCGATCTGATCGGTTGTCGGGCGGTAGACCCGGTGCAGCTTCTTCTCCGCGTCGGGGTGGATCGCCCACAGCGCCGACGCCCAGTTGCCGCCGTACTGGCGGAGCGACGCGAGGAACGACACCTTGTCGGGGCGGATCGATCCGAAGATCACGAAGAATACTGGAATCGCGATCACCGCGAACGGCATCCAGGGCTCGGACATGTCGAAGACGCTGAAGCCGACAGCGTTCGGGTAGCCGATGAAGAACACGACCGCGCAGATCGCGAAGAGCATGTTCCACTCAAGAGGCACGGCGAGCGGGAACGTCGAGATGATGAACAGGCAGAAGCCGACCATGAGCAGCGTCGCGAGCGTCACGGTGAGCTGACCGCCGAAGGCGTTGCCGGCGACAAACAGCATCACGAGCGGTGCACCGATCTCGACGATCGTGCCGAGCACATGCGCGATGAGGTGCGCGGGGCGGCTCGGCCGCAGGTCGCTGCCCTCGAAGTCCTTGTACATCGACTTCTTCAGCCAGCGCGGCGGCCAGAACGGGGTGTTGCTGAGCATCGGCGGGATCACCAGGCTGAAGTGCCGGTTGAGTTTCGAGAAGCCGGCGCCCACCCAGACGGTGATGAGGAAGATCTTCAGCGCGATGATCATGTCAGACACTTCGAACAGGTTCGGGAACACGATGAAGAAGACGATGGGCAACAGGTACTGCTCGGAGCGGGCGGCGAGGAAGATCGTCTTGTCGCGCAGGCCGATGAGCAGCAGCACAACGACCGCGACGATGAGCGGCGTCGTCTGGATGAGCAGGAAGCTGTCCGCGTGCTGCGACAGCCAGTTCGGCACGCCGTTCGCCGGATCCGTGAGGAACGCTTGGAACCGCCCGAGCGCAGGCACCTGCGCGGCGGTCTGGCCTGGCGACAGCAGCGCAACGCCCATCGAGAAGAGGAAGCCGTAGTAGAGGAAGACGTCGAAGACGCTACGGCGGTTGCCTCCCGTGAACGGGATCCACTTGTAGGGCCTGAGCTTGATCGTGCCGGGGCGCGACCAAAAGAGAATGCCGCCAGTCATCGGGCCGAACTTCCCTGCGAGCGGACCCCACGAGCCCGCGACGCCGATCGCATCAAGCAGCATCGTCATCACCAGAAGCTTCTGGTAGACGATGGGGTTCATCCACCACGAGCCCGGTTCGAGCGGGTTGAGGTGCGAGGTGAGCGTGACGAGCAGCAGGCCGCCGATGAGCCACGCCCCGAAGACCTTCGCGAGGTAGAGCGTGGAGATGTTTGCAGCGGCGCCGAAGCCCCACTCTCCCCACTGCTTGGTGAGCACTTTGAGCCGCTCCTGGAGCGGGCGTTGGATGAACGTTTCCGGATCCACATCAGGGAACCGATTATCTGAAAAACCCATGACAACTCCTTTGGTGACAGGTTTTGGGGCATACGTGAAGCGGATGCGGCACTTTTGGGTACCGCACGAAGGGTCCCCGGCACGAGCCGCCGGGGCCCACGGGGGTGGGCGCGGCAGCGCTAGGCGCTGACCGCCTCTGGGGCCGGCGCGGCGACAGTGGCGAGCCTGCGGCGCAACTCCGGCTTGTCGATCTTCCCGACGGGATTGCGCGGCAGGGCCGCAACAATCTCGACGTCTGCGGGCACCTTGATCTTCATCAGCCCCTCTGCGCAGTGCGCGAGCAGCTCTGCGCCGCTCACCTCGGCGCCGGGTTGGGCGACGACGTAGGCAACGGGCACCTCGCCGAGCGTCGGGTGCGGTGCGCCGACGACAGCGGTTTCGAGCACGGCCGGGTGGGTCGCGAGATGCGTTTCGATTTCCTTGGGATAGATTTTCTCACCTCCGCGGATGATCATGTCTTTGATGCGGTCGACGACCCGAAGGTAGCCGTCCTCGTCGAGCACCCCGACGTCGCCAGTGCGCAGCCAGCCGTCGACGATCGTCTCGGCTGTCGCTTCGGGGCGCCCCAGGTAGCCCCGCATCACGTTCGGCCCGCTGATGCGGATCTCGCCGCGCTCGCCGGGTGGCACGGGGTTGCCGTTGTCGTCGGTGAGCTGGATGCGTTGGCCAGGGAGCACCGGGCCAACACTGCCGAGTTTGTGGGGGCCGTTCAGCGGGTTGCACGTCGAGGCGCATGTGCCCTCCGTGAGCCCGTAACCCTCGATGATGCGCAGCTGAAACCGCTCAGCAGAGAGCTGCAGCAGTTCGCGCGAGACCGGGGCGGCGCCGCAGATGACGAATCTGACGGAACTGAAATCGGGTGCGATCTCCTGCGGCAGTTCGACAAGGCGGGCGAGGATCGCCGGCACCGCCGAGAAAAAGGTCGGGCGGTGGCGCGCGACGGCCTCGGTGAACGGAACGGGCGCGAACCGCTTTACGATAACCGTGGAGCCGCCGACAGTGATCGGCGACAGCCAGCTCAGACTGATCGCGTTCACGTGGAACATCGGAAGCACGAGCAGGGCGCGGTCGGCCTGCGTCATCTCGACGTGGTCGACGAACGACGTCGTCATCGCGTTGAGGTTGGCGTGGTCGAGCATGACGCCCTTCGGCTGCCCCGTCGAGCCGCTCGTGTAGATGAGCAGTGCGATCTCACCGGGGTCGGTCGCGCGCCTCCCCGTTTCGCGTTCGGGCGCGACGCGCATCTCGGTGACGGGCAACGTGCGCACAGCGACACTCTGGAGCCTGCCGAGCGTCGCCTCCTCGGCGAGCAGTAGGCTCGCCTGCGAGTCGGCGAGCTGGTAGTTGAGTTCACGCTCGGTGAAGGTCGGGTTGATCGGGGTCGCGACTGCGCCGACGAGCCAGGTGCCGAGGATCCCGATGACGAGCTCGATGCTGTTCTCGAGCATCACCCCGACGACGTCGCCCGGAGTGACACCGAGTTCAGTGAGCTGCTCCGCGAAGCCGCGAGCGAGCGTGTCAACCTCGGCGTAGCTGAGCATGCGGGTGTCGTCGCCGATGCAATCGGCTGCTGTGCCGGCTGCGGGTGAGAGCCAAAGCAAGTGGTTCAGCGTCATTGCCGTCCTTTCCGAGGTGGTCGTCGATGACCGATAGAGGCCATGCTACGAGCACCCGGAGGGCGAGATCGGGCCGTTCTTGGCCCAGCTCGGAGACATGAATGTGCACTTTGCATATGCGCTTTCACGCGCACGTGAAGGCGAAGGCGACGACGCTGTTTCGCTTCGGTCGTGGGGGTGACGGCATCTTCGTCCGTCAGATAGGTGCGTGGTGTTCAACAACCGTCTTCATGACGAGGGTCGAGGTGAGCCGCCTCACGCCAGGAAGGTTCGACAGGAGTTCGTCGTAGAGCTCCTGGTAGTGCTGTTTCGATCGGGCAGCAACGTAGAGCTGGTAGTCGGGTTCACCGAACAGGCGGTGTGCCTGCACGATGTTCGGTATCCGCGAGACGGCCTCCTCGAATGAGGCGACCGCTGTCCCGTCTCCTGTGTCCATTGTCACGAACACAAGCGCTTCGAAAGGCAGCCCGAGGAGCTCGAGGTTGAGCCTTGCACCGAAGCCCTCGATCACCCCGGCGGCCTCCAGATCCCGGAAGCGACGGTGGCAGGCAGACAAGCTCAGACCGACCTGCGACGCGATGTCAGTCATCGTCGCCCGCCCATCGTCTTGCAGCAGCGAGAGAATATTCCGGTCGATCGCGTCCATGTTAGAAATTCTTCACCTCCTGGCCCACATTCGCAAGATTTTGCGAAGCACATTGCCCGGATTTGCTCATATTCTTCTTCGCATGATCGAAATTCATGTGGGCTCGCGACTGTGAACACCGGGCTCCTACTCGCGTTCTGGGCGATGTCGCTGATGTTCGTTCTCCTGCCTGGCGCGGACTGGGCGTACGCGATCAGTGCGGGCGTGCGGCAGCGGAAGGGTGTGCTGCCCGCGGTGGCCGGAATGCTCGCCGGCCATCTCACCGCGACGACGATCGTTGCTTCCGGTCTCGCAGTGCTGTTCGCCGCCTCGGGCGCTGCGATGACAGCCCTCACCGTCGCCGGGGCACTGTACCTGGTCTGGCTCGGTGTGGCCACGCTCAGACGGCCAGCCTTTGCGCAGCTCGATACTCAAGTAGCATCGCGAAGCGCCTGGCGTCTCTTCGTCACGGGCGTTGGCATCAGCCTGCTCAACCCGAAGGTCTTCTTACTCTTCCTGG
>JAGNOB010000226.1 GCA_017990305.1 Leucobacter sp. | reverse complement strand
GCTCATGACAAGCCCGCCGCCCGGGCCTGGCATGAGCGTCTGGGCGGGCACCGGCATCGTCGCCGGCGGCCTCATCGTCGGCGCAATTATCTCGGCCGACATGACGCGCTTCAACCGCTCGGGCGCCGACGTTGTCAAGCAGACAGTCGTCGGCGTCACCCTTGGCGAATTCGTCATCGGACTGTCCGGCGTGCTCCTCGCACACGCAACGGCGAGCGGCGACATCGTCGCCATCATCACAACTTCCGTGGGGTTCGTCGGCCTGCTCATCGTCATCACCGGCACGCTGAAGATCAACGACTGGAACCTCTACTCTTCGACGCTCGGACTCGTCAACTTCATCTCCACCGCGTTTGGCAAAAACCTCAACCGCGTCAGCACGACCATCGTCCTAGGCGTCGTTGGCTCGGTACTCGCGGCCGCCGGCATCCTGGGTCAGCTCACTGGCTTTCTCACGCTGCTCTCCGTTGCGTTCCCGCCGATCGCGGGCATCATGGTCGCCGAGTACTTCATCGTGAAGCGCTGGCGCCCCGAGCTCGAGTCCTCGCGCGCCGAAGGGCGACTTCCGGCCACCGCTCCCCGCGTGGTTCCCGCGACAATCATCATCTGGGTGGCGTCTTCGGTCGCGGGCTACTTCATCACCTGGGGTATCCCCGCCGTATTCTCACTCCTCATCTCCATGGTGCTCTACGTCATCGCGGGCAAGCTGGGCTGGGTACGGTCGATCGGTTCCGTCCGCACCAGGCAGCCAGCGGACACCGCCGAGTCAGCGTAGAGCACTCAGCATCAACCACACACGTTCCGCATCACCCCCCAGAAAGGGAACACCATGCATATTGGCATCGACGTCGGTGGCACCAACACTGACGCAGCGCTCATGGACGGCAACCGCACGCTCGTCGGCATTAAGCACTCGACGACGCCGGACGTCACCGATGGCATCATCCAAGCAATTGCCGGGCTCCGCGAACAGCAGCCCTTTAGTGGGTCGGACATCACCGCGGTGATGATCGGCACGACACACTTCATCAACGCGCTCGTCCAGGCCAAGCGCCTCGCTCCCACCGCTGCGCTCAGGCTTGGCCTGCCCGCCACACAGGCGCTCCCCCCACTCGTCGACTGGCCGGAGGAGCTGAAGGGCGCCATTGAAGCCCGGAGCTATCTTGCGCATGGCGGCTACGAGTTCGACGGTCGGCCGATCAGTCCGATCGACCCCGAGGAGCTCCGTGCCCACGCGCTCGATATGCAGCAGCACGGCATTCGCTCGGTCGCGATCTCTTCGGTCTTCAGCCCGGTAAATCACGACCTAGAGGTTGAGGCCGCCCGCATCGTTGGCGAGGTACTCGGTGACGGGGTCGCGATCTCGCTCTCGCACGAAATCGGGCGAATCGGTCTACTCGAACGCGAGAACGCCACCGTCATCAACGCCGCGTTGCGTGAGCTCGCGTCAGAAATCGTGGACGGCCTGACTGCCGCGGTGCGCGCAGAGGGCATCGATGCGCCTATCTTCCTAAGCCAGAATGACGGCACGCTCATGGACGAAGACTATGTACGCCGGTACCCGGTTGCGACATTTGCATCGGGGCCGACGAACTCGATGCGCGGCGCGGCGCTCACCAGCGGACTCGATACGTGCGCCGTGATTGACGTCGGCGGGACCACAGCCGACGTCGGCTTGCTCATCAACGGGTTTCCCCGCGAAACTGCAAACGAGGTCAAGGTCGCAGGTGTGCGCACGAACTTCCGCATGCCCGATGTGCTGTCGCTGGGAATCGGAGGCGGCAGTATCGTGAACCTCGAAACCGCAGAGGTCGGCCCCGAGTCGGTCGGCTACAACCTCGGCACCGAGGCGCTCGTCTTCGGGGGTGCGACACTGACGGCAACGGATGTTGCCGTTGCAGCTGGCCGCGCAGACATCGGCGATCCGGCGAAGGTTGCACACCTCGACCCCGTATTCGTGCAGCGGGTACTCGACCGCATCGCCGAGCGGGTGGCCGAGGCAGTCGACCGCATGCGCACCTCGCCTGACCCGATTCCGGTCGTCGCCGTCGGTGGCGGCTCCGTGCTCCTGCCCGACCGCTTGCCGATCTTTGGAGCGGTATCGAAGCCTGAGAATTACGCTGTCGCAAACGCTATCGGTGCATCCATTGCGCAGGTCGGCGGTGAGATCGACAAGGTGTACTCGATTGCTCCAGGCCAGCGGGAGGAGACGCTCGCGGCTGTGCGCGGAGAAGCGATCGAGAAGGCCATTGCCGCGGGCGCGAAGCCCGATTCAGTGTCCATCATCGACTTCGACGAGGTTCCGATTCCGTACCTGCCTGGAAACGCCACGCGCATTCGCGTGAAGGCCGTCGGCGACCTGGGCATGGGGGCGTAACCGTGAGTTGGACAATTACTGTCGACGACATTGATGACCTCGCACGTGGCTCTGCCGTCCTTGGCACGGGTGGCGGAGGCGACCCCTACATTGGCGGGCTACTCGCCAAGGAAGCGCTCAGGCGTCACGGCGACGTCACAGTCGTCTCGCTTGACGAGCTCCCAGACGACGCTGTCGTCGCGTGCGTGTCGATGCTCGGCGCACCGACGGTGATGGTCGAGAAGCTGCCGAGCCTCGACGAGGTCATGCGACCGGTGCGCGAGCTCAGCGAACACTACGGCCGGCCGATCACCCACATCATGTGCATCGAGGTGGGTGGCGTGAACTCGACGATCCCGATCGCGGCCGCCGCAGCTACCGGCCTTCCCGTACTTGATGCCGATGGCATGGGCCGCGCATTTCCCGAGCTACAGATGGTGTTGCCGACACTCTATGGCGTCACGTCGTCACCGCTCGCCTACTCCGACGAAAAGGGCAACGTCGGAGTGCTGCGTACCATCGACAACGCTTGGGGCGAGCGGATCATCCGCGTAGCCGCGGTAGAAATGGGCTGCTCGATCATGCTTTCCGGCTTCCACATGACGGGCGCAACCGCGCGCAAGGCACTCGTTCGAGACTCGCTCTCGCTCTGCATGAACGTCGGACGCGCGATCGTCGATGCGCGCGCTGAAAAGGTTGATGCTGTCGAGCGCGCCACTGCATTGCTGGGCGGCCGTGTGCTTTTCGGCGGCAAAGTCACTGATGTGGAACGCGCCACAACCGCGGGTTTTGCCCGCGGGCGGGCGACGATCGAGGCTGGCGACAGCACACTCGTGCTGTCGTTCCAAAACGAGCACCTCATCGCTGAGCTCGACGGCATGGTGCTGGCGACGACACCCGACCTCATCATGGTGCTTGATCATGAGAGCGGCGAGCCCGTCACGACAGAGGGACTCCGCTACGGACAGCGCGTGCGCGTGATCGCGGCTCCCGCGGACGAGCGCTGGCACTCCCCTGCCGCGATCGAGATGGTCGGGCCCCGATACTTCGGCTACGACCTCGATCCTCACCGCTTCGATGGCTCCGTACGCCCGGGAGCCGCGATCGTTGACGCGGAGGCCGGAGCGTGAGCTGGACTCTCACCGCGGAGGATCTACCTGATCTCGCCCGCGGGGCAACCCTTCTCGGTACCGGCGGTGGCGGGGACCCGTATATCGGCCAAATGCTCGTGCAGCAGGTGCTCGGGGACCGCGGAATCACGATCCTTGATCCCGACGATCTTCCCGACGACATCTTCGTGATCCCGACTGCCCAGATGGGCGCGCCGACAGTCATGGTCGAAAAGATTCCGGCTGGCACCGAGCCGCTTGCGGCACTGCGCACACTCGAGGCTCATCTTGGCAGGCAAGCCGAAGCGACCATGCCAATCGAGTGCGGCGGTATCAACTCAATGATCCCGCTCATCGTCGCTGCAGAGTCCGGCCTCCCCGTGGTCGACGCCGACGGTATGGGTCGGGCGTTCCCCGAGCTCTCAATGGAAACCTTCGCTGTGTACGGCGTTCAGGGCTCACCGCTTGCCCTCGCCGGCGAACGCGGCGAGCACGTCATCATCGATACCGGAGCCGACAACCGGCAGATGGAGTCGTTCGCTCGCGCGATCACGATCAGGCTCGGCGGGGTCGGCCACATCGCCGAATACGCCATGACCGGTGCCGACGTGCGTCGGACCGCGGTGCCGCGCACGCTGTCGATGGCGCTCAACCTGGGCCGGGCTATCCGCACAGCACGCGAGGAGCTCCGCTCCCCCTTCGAGGCAATCGCAGCGACTCTCTCACCGACGCTGTACTCCCACGTTCGCGAACTCCATGTCGGCAAGGTTGTCGACGTCGAACGCCGCACCACCGAGGGCTTCGCCCGCGGTCGCGCGGTGATCGACAGCGTTGATGGAGAGGGCGAGCCCGTGGAGATCGCGTTTCAGAACGAAAACCTCACCGCACACAGGGGCGAAGAGCTGCTCGCAATCGTGCCAGATCTCATCTGTATCGTCGATCACGAGACAGCCGAGCCAATCACCACAGAGGGGCT